>JALYUK010000471.1 GCA_030853805.1 Actinomycetota bacterium
CGGGCCTCACCTCCTACAGGCTCTACTCAGTCGATCGAGTCGGGGTTGCTGCTCAGATCGACCTTAGCCACGGCCTGCTTGCCGTTCTCGGCAAGGTAGGACTCCGCGCCGACGTAGGCCCCACCGAGCGCGAGCGCCGCAGGAATCCGACCCAGCGGCAGCAGCCGGGCAAGGCCGACCAGCGGGACTGCCGCCAGACCCACGATGAGGCTGGGCAGCGCGATCTTCGCCAGCTTCTCCTGCCCTTCGGGGATCGGCAGACTGTCGGTCGACACAGTGAACGCGCGCGGGTTCGACGGATCCTGGATGATCGTCGCGGCGTACGCACCGCCGACGAGCGCAACGGACAGCAGACGACGCTTCGGCAGCGCACTGGGTAGTAATACGGCGAGTGCGAGGGCTCCGGCAGGGCCGGCAGAGAACGGATTGACCTTCACGGGGCTTCACTCCTGATGCTGGGGGACAAATCTGACTGCCTCGACTGTACTCAGGTAACCGGGTCGATGACGGGTGTCGAATCGGCGAGGCGTGCTGCCAGGAACTCACCGACGACCCCATCCCACCGGTGGGAATCGACGTTCCACTCGCGACAGTGCAATGCACCGGACCACGACTCGAACTGGATGACGTCCGGTCGCGCGCGTGCCAGGTCGGCGGATGGACCGTAGGGCACGAAGTCGTCGTCCTCGGAGTGGATGAGCAGGGTCGGCACGTGCAGGTCGTCGGCGCGCGCGATCCAGTCGGTCTGCGGAATGGGCAGCGGCATACTCACCCCACCGAACGACTTGCTCCAGGATTTGCCGATCAGTCGCTGTCCGGTATGGCTGAGTGCAAGTGGCACCATGTGCACGCCTGCGTGGAAATCGATGACCTGCCGCCAGCTGACCACGGGAGCATCCAGAACCACAGCCACGACCCGGTCGGCATAGGCGGAGTGCGCCAGCAACTGCAGCACGATCGCACCACCCATCGACCATCCGAACAAGATGATCCGCTGCGCGCCTCGCTCCACGGCGTAAGCCATCGCGGCTTCGATATCGCGCCACTCGGACAAGCCGAGGTGGTACCGCCCGTCCGGGCTGGGCGGCGCGTCGCTGTCATTTCGGTAACTGGGCGCCAGGATGCGCACCCCGATCCTGCGCAGCGGAGGTACGGCGCGTAGCGTCTCGGCACGCGTCGCACCGCGCCCGTGCACCAGAATCGCCCAGACGTCCGGGTGGTTGCTCGCCTCACCCTCGTCGCTGCACCATGCCGGGATCGGCCCCAGGGGCCCATCGAGGCTGACATCGCTCAGCGCGGTGCCGTCCTGCTGAGACGGTGCGGGGTAGAAATAGCCGGCGAGTCGTGCTCGCCCCGGCCGAAGCTGCCCGAAATCGACGCCCAGCAACTCACGCAGCACCGCGCGGTCATCAGTCTGCAGGACCTCACCGACCCTCGCGTGTCCGGCCATTTTGTCCCAGAACAAGCTGTACCGGCCAGGCGCCACTGCCGCCGCCGTGCGTTTCAGCAGGATCGTGTCGCGTGTTACTTCGATGATCGACTCGTCCTGCGATGCCGTCGCGGGAGTCAGGATCTGACGAACGAAATAGCTGCCCAGACCGGCCACGACGACACCCGCGAGTCCGGCCACTCCGGCACTGGCGGTGGCTGTTCTGACGATGGCTTTGTGCACGGTGTCATCGTGCCAGGTGGTGGCGTCGGGTCCTATACCGAGCGGCCACGAGAAGCCAGATAGACGATCACCCCGATGACTGCGACGGCGGCCAGGGCCGGCTTCCAGTAGGCCTTCGCCAATACCGGCAGCACAGCCCCGCCGAGATCCAGGGCATCGTTCTGCTCAGCCTCGCCACCACGCGACGCATGCGGAGCCGAGACCGCAGACGGCGCAGTGTCCGGGCCGCCGGGCGCCCCCTGCGGTGCCGAGCCTGCGGGCACCATGCCCGCAATGGGCTTCGCGTCCTCGGTCGGCGCTGTTTCTATACCTACCTTTGTCTGTAGACACTCGACGAACTGACGCAGCAGCTTGTTCGATACCTCCTGCATCACCCCGCGGCCGAACTGAGCCGGCTTTCCCGTGATCGCCAGGTCGGTCACGATCTCGACGCGGGTCTGCCCACCCGTGTCGAACATCGCGACCCCTACGTGGGCACCCGCTGTACCGTTTCCCCGTTTGTCCTTGCCCTTGGCCTCGACCTTCATCGTGTGCGTGGAGACGTCCTTCTCGACGAAAGTGCCCGAGCCGTTGTAAACCAGTGCGACGGGCCCGAGCTTCACTTTGCAGGAGCCTGCAAAGCTGTCGCCGTCGACCGAGGTGACCACGGCGCCGGGGAAGCACAACGCCACCGACTCGATGTCGTTCAGGGCGTCCCAGGTCTGCTGGATCGGCGCCGGGACGGTGAATTCGTGCGTCAGCTCCATAACAGCCTCATCCTGCGGCCGCGGCCAGGACCGCACGCCGGGTGAGGACCCCGGCGAGGTGACTGCGGTAGTCGGCGTCACCGTTCAGGTCCGAGGGCGGATTGGTGCCATCGGTCACCGAACGGACCGCAGCGCGGACGGCTTCATCGGTCGGCGGTTGCCCGATGAGCGCCTGCTCCACCGATCGCGCCCGCAGTGGCGTAGAGCCCATATTGGTCAAGCCGACGCCCGCTTCGACGATGATGCCGCCCTCGACCCGGACGGTCGCGGCCACCGCGACGATCGGCCACTGGTGCGCGACCCGGACGAACTTCTCGTAGTGCGCGCCCCACCCGGTGTGCTTGGGGATGCGAACCTCGGTCAGTAGTTCGCCTTCCTGCACCGCGGTTTCGAACAGGTCCACGAAGAACTCGTCCGCCGACACGGTGCGGGTGCCATCGGGGCCGGCGATCACGAATTCGGCGCCCAGTGCCCGGGCAGGCGCACCGAGGTCGCCCGCGGGGTCGGCGTGCGCGAGGGCACCGCCGAAGGTGCCCCGGTGACGTACCTGCGGATCGGCGAGGTGGTGAACGGCCTTGGTGATCAGAGCCGCATGCTCAGCAACCAGCGGATCGCTGCCGACGGTGGAGTGGGTCGTCATCGCGCCGATGACCAGCGAGTCACCGTCCTCGCGGATCCCTCGGAGCGCGTCGATCCGGCCGAGGTCCACGACCATCTCCGGTGCGTTGAGACGCATCCGCAGCACCGGGAGCAGGGACTGCCCGCCCGCGAGCACTTTGGCGTCGTCGCCGTGTTCCGCGAGGAGATCGAGCACCTCCTGCACTGTGGTCGGTGCTGCGTAGTCGAACTGTGCCGGGATCATCGTCCTGCTCCTTCCGAGCGGTCAGCGGTGTCAGCGGGGTGGAAGTGCGCAGCAGCCGCGCCGGTGGTCAGGTCGTCGCCCTGACCGCCTTGCAGAGCTCGCCAGACCCGCTCGGGGGTGCAGGGCATGGTCACGTCGTGCACGCCGAACGGGCGCAGCGCGTCCACCACGGCATTCACCACCGCAGGGGTCGACGCGATCGTGCCCGCCTCCCCCACGCCCTTGGTGCCGAGCGTGTTGGTCAACGACGGCGTCGTCGTGTGATCGACGTCGAAGCTGATCAGGTCGGCAGCAGTCGGCACCAGATAGTCCACGAACGAGGCGGAGACCAGGGTGCCGGCGTCGTCGTAGACGGCCTCCTCGAAGAGGGCCTGGGCAATGCCCTGGGCAAGACCTCCGTGCACCTGACCCTCCACGATCATCGGATTGACCACGGTGCCGATGTCGTCGACGCAGGTGTACTTACGCATCGAGATCTGCCCGGTCTCGGTGTCCACCTCGACAGCACACAGGTGTGTTCCGTGCGGGAAGTTGAAGGCGATCGGGTCGTACGTCGCGTCGGAGTCCAGCGACGGCTCCATCCCGTCGGGCAGGTTGTGCGCGGCGAAGACGGCACCGGCGATCTCCTGGATCGCCAGCCCTTGATCGGTGCCGCGGACCCCGAAGCGACCTGCGGAGAACTCGATGTCGTCGACGTTCGCCTCCATCAGGTGTGCAGCCACGGGCCTGGCCTTCTCGATGACCTTGTCCAGAGCCTTGACCAGCGCCTCACCACCGACCACCAGGGAGCGCGAACCGTAGGTGTCCATGCCCTTGGCCGCGATCTGGGTATCTCCGTGCAGCACTTCGACATCCTCGAACGGGACCCCGAGTCGGTCGGCGACGATCTGGCTGAACGCCGTCTCGTGACCCTGCCCACTGGCGGTCGCCCCGGTGACGATCTCGACCTTGCCGGTCGCCAGCATCCGCACGCTGGCGTGTTCCCAACCGCCTGCGCCGTAGTTGAGCGAGCCCAGCACCCGCGACGGGGCCAGCCCGCACATCTCGGTGAACGTCGAGACACCGATTCCCAACTGCACCGGGTCGCCGGATTCGCGACGTCGACGCTGCTCGGCACGTAGGTCGTCGTACCCGAAGTTCTTCTTGGCCTTGGCGGTGGCAGCCTCGTAGTTGCCGGAGTCGTACTCCAGACCGGCGACCGTCGCGAACGGGAACTCCTCATGGCTGATCCAGTTCTTCTCGCGAACTTCGAGCGGGTCGACACCCAGCTCGGCGGCGAGCTCGTCCATCATCCGCTCGATCCCGAAGGTCGCCTCCGGGCGCCCGGCGCCGCGGTATGCGTCGGTCCAGGCCTTGTTGGTGAGCACCGTCTGGCAGGAGAACCGGTAGGAACCGAACTTGTAGATCCCGTTGAACATGAAAGCGCCGAGCACCGGCACTCCCCCACCGACCAGGGACACGTAGGCACCCAGGTCGGCGAGCAGATCCACCTTGAGGCCGGTGACCGTGCCGTCCTTCGTGGCGGCCAGTGTCAGCTTCTGCCACTGGTCGCGACCGTGATGCGCGCAGATCAGCGATTCCGAGCGGGTCTCGGTGTACTTGACCGGCCTGCCGAGGCGACGGGCGATGGCCCACGTCAGCCATTCCTCAGGTGTCACCTGCAGTTTGCCGCCGAACCCGCCGCCGACGTCGGGGGCGATGACCCGGATCTTGCTCTCGGGTACACCCGTGGTGGCGGCCAGTGCGTACCGCACGATGTGCGGGACCTGGGTGGCTGACCACATGGTGTTCTGCTCACCGGTCGGGTCGACCACGACCGAGCGCGGCTCCATGAACGCCGGGATCAACCGCTGCTGGCGGTATTCGCGCTCGATCACGATGCCATCGGCGCGGGCCGTGGCGATGGCCTCGTCGACGTCACCACCGGACCCGGCCTCAGCGGAGTCGAAGACCCAGAGCGCCGACTTGTTGGAGCCGAGATCGGGGTGTGCGAGCACCCGGTCTGCCGCTGCGTCCTTGAGCTCCAAGGCAGCGGGCAGTTCCTCGTAGTCGACATCTACCAACTCGGCGGCGTCCCGGGCCTCTGCGGCACTGCGCGCGATGACCACCGCGACGATTTCGCCGGCGAACGCGACCCGGTCGATCGGCATCGGTAGGTGCGTCGGGGTCAACTGGTCAGGGGTGATCGCCCAGGCGTTGATCAGCACCCCCTGGGACTCACCGAGGTCGGCGCCGGTGAGTACATCGACCACGTTGAGGGCGGCCTTGGCGGCCGAGGTGTCGATGCTGGTGATCTTGGCGTGGGCGTACGGGCTGCGCACCATCGCCATGTGCAACATGCCCTGCAGCGTGATGTTATCGGTCCAGCGGGTACGTCCGGTGATCAGTCGCTGGTCTTCCTTTCGGCGACGATCGCGGCCGATCTCGGTGGCCGGCTTGTCCTCGACAACGGTCATGCGTTCGTCTCCTGTCCCGCAGCCGTTTGCACAGCCCGAACGATGTTGTGGTAACCCGTGCAGCGACAGAGGTTGCCCTCGATGCCCTCGCGGATCTCCTGCTCAGTGGGGTTGGGATTGGTGTTCAGCAGGTCGACGGTCTGCATGATCATTCCGGGCGTGCAGTAGCCGCACTGCAGTGCGTGACACTCGTGGAAGGCGGCCTGTACGGGGTGCAACTCGCCGTTCTGCGCCAGCCCCTCGATGGTGGTCACCTCGCCACCGTCCGCTTGGACCGCGAGCACGTTGCAGGACTTCACGCTCTGCCCGTTCATATGCACGGTGCACGCGCCGCAGTTACTGGTGTCGCAGCCGACGACGGTGCCGGTCTTGCCCAGCTTTTCTCGCAGGTAGTGAACCAGCAGCATCCGCGGTTCGACATCGTCGGAGACCTTGTCCCCGTCGACCGTGAGGCTGATCTTCATCATCTGTCCAACTCCCGTTCGGTGTGCCTACGTCTGGCGATGCTCCTGAACCTAAGCCCGGCGGGTTGGCAGAAGGTTGGTCATATCGTGATTCGCGTCACAGTAGCCGGACCCGTCCTGCAGGTGGGTCCAGCCTTGTCCGGGGTTCTGGAGGCCAGCCTGGCCTTCTTGGCGCAACGCTGCGCAGGCTCCTACGTTCGTAGCTGAAACATTTTTGTTTCCGGGGCCGGGTCGAGATGTTCGACACGACAGGCTCGCATCGGGACACCGAGTCGGTGCCGCCGAGAAGTCCCGCAGTTCCTGACCTACCGGAAGGGCCCGTGCCATGACCGAATACACCACTTACTCCGAGGTTCTCGATGGAGCGTGTCCCTTCGGTGGAAACACCATCGGTGGCGCCTACGGCTCCACACCGACATTGTCGGACTGGTACCCCGACCGGCTTCGCGTCGAGCAACTGCACCGCGACGGCGCGGCAGCCAATCCGTTGGCCGACTTCGACTACCCGGCTGCTTTCGCCACGATCGACCTGGCCGAGCTCAAGGCAGACATCAAGGCACTCCTCACCACCTCGGTGTCGTGGTGTCCTAGCGACTACGGCAACTACGCACCGCAGATGATCCGGATGGCCTGGCACGCAGCCGGCACCTACCGCATTGCCGATGGCCGGGGCGGTGCAGGCCAGGCATTACAGCGGTTCGCTCCGATCAACAGCTGGTGGGACAACGGCAACACCGATAAGTCACGCCGACTGATCTGGCCGATCAAGGCGAAGTACGGCAACGCCCTCTCCTGGGCCGACCTGATGATCCTCACCGGTAACTGTGCGCTGGAGATCATGGACTTCCCGACGTACGGTTTCGGTGGTGGCCGCCGCGACGCGTGGGAAGCGGATGACGCGACCTACTGGGGTGCGGAGTACATCGAGAACAGCGATCCCGACTCCTTCGACGCGATGGTGATGCGCACCAAGCGCTGGCGCGGTGAGCCCGGCGACGACGACTACGAGCTGGAGCAGCCGCTGGCCGCCTCGCACCAGGCGCTGATCTACGTCAATCCCGAAGGCCCCAATGCCAACGGTGACCCGGCCGCATCTGCGGTCGACATCCGCATCACCTTCACCCGGATGGCGATGAACGACGAGGAGACCGTGGCACTCATCGCCGGCGGTCACGCGTTCGGCAAGAGCCACGGGAAGGTCTCAGCCGACCGGGTCGGACCCCCACCGGAGATCGCCCCGATGGAGGCCATGGGTCTGGGCTGGGCCAACCCCGAGGGCACCGGCTTCGCGGAATACACGATGACCAACGGCATCGAGGGTTCCTGGACGCCCAACCCCACCCAGTGGGACAACTCGTATCTGGAGAATCTCTTCGGCCTGGAATGGCAGAAGACCCAGAGCCCTGCCGGCGCGTTGCAGTGGATGCCGGTGGACCCGAGCGCGCCGAAGACACCGGATGCACACCTGGCGGGCGTCGAGCACCCGTTGATGATGATGACCAGCGACATCGCGCTGAAGGTCGACCCGGTGTACAGCGAGATCTGCCACAAGTTCCTCGCAGACTTCGACTCCTTCACCGAGGCGTTCTCCAAGGCCTGGTACAAACTGACCCACCGCGACATGGGCCCCAAGTCCCGCTACCTCGGACCCGAGGTCGCCGCGGAGGACCTGCCCTGGCAGGACCCGCTGCCGACGCTGAATCACCCGGTCATCGGCGACGCGGAGGTGCTTGCTCTCAAACAGGCGATCCGCGACAGCGGCCTCTCAGTCTCCGATCTCGTCTTCACCGCGTTCTCCTCCGCCGTGACCTACCGCGACTCGGACAAACGCGGCGGCGCAAACGGTGCCCGGCTCGCGTTGGCGCCGCAGAAGGACTGGGCGGTCAACCACCGCACCATCGACGTCATCGCCGCACTACGAGGCGTCATGGACACCTTCAACGCCTCCGGGGCCGAACAGGTCAGCCTCGCCGACCTCATCGTGCTCGGTGGCTGCGTCGCGGTCGAGCAGGCTGCACAGGCCGCGGGCGAGCAGGTGCAGGTGCCCTTCACTCCCGGCCGGGTCGACGCCACCGCGGAACAGACCGACGTACCCACCTTCCAGTGGCTGGCGCCGGTCGTCGACGGTTTCCGCAACTACGTGGAAGGCGACTACGCGCGGATGACGAGCGTGGCACCGGAGCAGATGTTCCTGGACAAGGCGGCGCTGCTCGGACTCACTGCGCCGCAGTGGGTCGCGCTCACGGGTGGCCTGCGGGTGCTGGGTTGCAACCATGACGGGTCGGCCAGCGGGGTCTTCACCCACCGGGTCGGGCAGCTCACCACCGACTTCTTCCAGGCCGTAACCAGCATGGATTACGAGTGGAGCAAAAACGACGAGGTCGGCACCTCGTTCACCCTCACCGACCGGCAGACCCGCCGGCCTGAATACCGGGCGACCCGCAACGACCTGCTGTTCGGCTCCAACCAGCAGCTACGCGCCGTCGCCGAGGTCTACGCGGGAAGCGATGGTCACCCCCGCTTCGTACGCGACTTCATCTCGGTGTGGGACAAGGTGATGATGGCCGACCGGTACGACGTGAAAGCCGGCTGACCGCGGTTTACTTCGGATGATCTGGATGGTCGGCGCGTCAGTCCGGCAGGTTCACTGACGCGCCATTGCCAGACGAGCCCTGAGTAACGCCTTCGAGGGGTGCGGGCGGTGACCCAGCCGGTTGAGGCAGACCTCGACCACCTCGGTGTCGTAGGGCCTGACCTCGCTGTACCGGATCACGGCGTCCGGCTGCGGGTTGCTCAGCAGCGCCTCACGCACACAGACAGCGACGAAGTCGGCGAGTTCGGTCAGGGCCGGGGATCTGGTACCAGCCAGCAGGTCGCCCCCGTATGCCGCAACGGCGCCACGGACGTCGCCGCGCCTGACTCGCTCGACCACAGTGTCGACGTCGACGGTCACGGGCATCATCAACCCGTACGGCCGCGACGACAGGGCACCACCGAGGGCAGCCCGCAGATGTGAGACCTCGGCCTTCAGGGTCGACCTGCTGATCAACTGGTCACCGTACAGGTGGGCATGGAGCTGTTCCAGCGACAATCCGGACGGATTGAGGGCCAGCAGCGCCAGGATCTCCATCTGACGACGATTCAGCGGCAACAGTCGTCCGTCCAGCCGCGCCTGGGCGGCGCCCAGAATCGTCAGCGTCAGCCCGTGCCCGTACGTGGTTCCGTCCAGAACCGGGTGCGCGGCACCGACCGGCATCGCGCTCTCGATCAGTCGGGCCATCATCCTGGCTGTTGCCAAACCGATCGGGTGAGCCCGGTCCCAGGTGGTCGAAAGGTCGATAACACCGAGCGCCTCGCCGGTACCAGGGTCGTGAATGGGCGCCGCCCAACACACCCAGTTGTGCACGATCGGCGCGTAATGCTCAGCGGAGAAAACCATGGCCGGCGTGTTCAGCCGGCCGGCGAGGTCGAGAGCGTTGGTGCCGACGCTGGTGTCGTCCCATCGGGCCCCGGCGACGAAGTTGACAGTTTCGGCCCTGCGCCGCATCACCCGCCCGCCATAGGTCCAGAGGATGCGGGTCTGCTTATCGGTCACCGCGAGCACCAGGTCACCGTCCTGCGCGGTGCGCCGCAACTCATCCTCGACGTTGGCGACACCGACCTGCAGTGGTGAGCCACGCCAGAATGCCGCTGTGTCGCCTTCATCGCTGAGTGGCGCCTGCCTGACGTCGACGGGCACCCCGGTGGCGCAGCGTCGCCAACTGGTCAGGATTTCCGGACGCACCAGCGGGGCGGATATGTCACCGTCCTGCACGAAAGAGGTCCAGGCGCGAACCAGGTCGGTTCGTCGATGTCGAAGTTCGCCGTGCGCAGTGCTCATCGCACTCTTTCTCCAGGGCCAAACGCAGGTAGGTGCGTGCCTTCACCGTATCCCGCAGTGGTGGGTGTCTCACTCGGTTTCGGCGTGAATCCTGCCGTCGGTGACAGCCAGCCGGTTTCCTGACCCGCCCCACCGGCCGGCGATGATCTCGGCCGCGACACTTACCGCCGTCTCCTCCGGCGTCCGGGCCCCGAGATCGAGACCGATCGGGCTCGACAACCGGGCCAGCTGCGCCTCGGTCACCCCGGCCTCGCGCAGTCGCGCCAACCGGTCTTCATGGGTACGACGCGAGCCCATCGCCCCGACGTAGGCAACCTCCGGCAGCTGCAGCGCCACCTCGAGCAGTGGCACATCGAATTTCGGGTCGTGGGTCAGCACGCAGAGCACAGTGCGCCCGTCCAACCGGCCGGCCTCCTGCTCAGCGCTGAGATATCGGTGCGGCCAGTCCACGATCACCTCGTCGGCCTCGGGGAACCGGCTCGCCGTCGCAAAGACAGGTCGGGCATCACACACCGTGACGCGGTACCCGAGGAACGTACCCACCCGGGCCACCGCGGCGGCAAAGTCAATGGCCCCGAACACCAGCATCCGCGGAGCCGGTGCGCAGGCCCAGACGAAGACCCGCATGCCCTCTCCCCGGCGTTCACCATCGGGGCCGTAGGACAACGTGGCGTCCCGACCGTTCGCCAGGAGGCCCAGCGCGTCGTCGTGGACCGCGTCATTCGCGCGGCTGCTGCCCAGATCGCCGACCGCAGCCTGACCGGGCCGGACCACCAGTCGTCGGCCCACCCACGACGGATCAGGATGCTCGATCACGGTTGCCAGCGCCACCGGGCGGTCGTTCGCAATGTCATCTGCCACCGAGGGGAGCTCGGGGAAGGTGGAGCGGTTCACCTGCTCGACATAGATATCCAGAATTCCGCCACAGGTCAGGCCCACGGCATAGGCGTCCTCATCGGAGACCCCGTATCGCTGCAGCACCGGTTCGCCGGTATCGATGACCTGCCGAGCGAGCTCGTAGACAGCACCTTCGACGCACCCTCCGGAAACCGAGCCGACCGCAGATTCGTCCGGGCCGACCAGCATCGACGCACCCGGCGGGCGTGGCGCGGACTGGAACGTCGCCACGACGGTGCCCATCCCGATCGTCTGGCCGGCGTCGTACCACTGCATCAGCTCGGTGAGTACCTCACGCATTCCCGACCACCTCCAAAACCTTCTCGAACGATTGCAGCGAGTGTCCGGCCACAAAATCGTCGCAGTGCGGCAACACGGCGACGATCCCGGTCTGCACCGGCTGGTAGCCCTCTTTGCCGCGGTGCGGATTGACCCAGACCACCCGGTGCGCCAGCCGGGACAGCCGCTGCATCTGTTGCCCGAGGTCGGCCGTATCGCCGCGCTCCCAGCCATCACTGAAGACCACCACGACCGCACCCCGGGCCATTCCACGCGCGCCCCAGCGGTCCAGAAACACCCCGAGGGTCTCGCCCAACCGGGTGCCGCCGGACCAGTCCGGCACCTCCTGCCCGGCCCGGACCAGCGCCCGCTCAGGATCGGCCGTGCGGAGCGCGTCGGTGATCCGGGTCAGCCGGGTACCCACCGTGAAGGCCTCGACGGCGTTCGGCGCCCCGGCGCGCGCCATCAGGTGGCAGAGCCGCAGAAGGGCATCGGCATAAGGACTCATACTCGCTGAGACGTCGACCAGGAGCACGACGCGACGCGGGCGGACACCTCTGCGGCGGTGCGTGATTCGTGCCGGTTCGCCCATGTTCCGCAGAGAGCTGCGCAACGTGAGGCGCAGGTCGACCTCGCCGCGCCGCCACGACGAACGCCGAGTGGCCCGGCGGTAGGGCGGGCGAGGCGCGAGGGCCCGGATCATGGCGTCCAGCAGTGCCTTCTCCCGCGGACCGAGGGACGCGACGTCGCGGTGGCGCAGCAACTCGGTGTCCGAGGCGGTGGCGGTCATCTGCTCCGACGACTCGTCGGCCCCGGCCTCGAGCACATCGTCGGTGAGGGGTAGCGAACTGGAGACATGCGCGGGGTGCTCGCGCGACGTGCGCCGCGGCAGTCCCTCCCGGCCACCGAACCAGGCGAAGAAAATCTGGTCGTAGCGATCGAGGTCATCCGGGCTGCAGCAGAGGGTGGCCTGGCCGGCGACGTACACGGCATCGACGTTGCCGAGGCCCACCAGGGCAGTGGCCGCCAGAAAGGAGGTCGACCGGTCCTGGGTCACGCCGACGCCCGCGCTGCGCAGGGCGCGTGCGAAGCCCAGCAGAATCTCCTCCGGACTGTTCCGGACCGCGGTGTCGACCTGACCGGGCGTCATCTCAACCCGCCAGCATCCGGTCGATCGCGTGCTTCACCCGGTCGGTGTCTTCGCGATATTTGACCACGGCTCCGAGGGTGTGGGCGGCGGTCTCCAGGTCCAGTTCCTGCGCTCCGAGCTGGTGTAGGGCGCGCGCCCAGTCGAGGGTCTCCGCAACTCCTGGGGTCTTCATCAGGTGCTCATCCCGCAAGCGCTGCACCACCCCGACGAGCTGACGAGCCAGCGCCTCGGGCACCTCCGGAGCTCGATTGCGAACGATCGCCACCTCACGCTCCAACCCTGGGTGGTCGATCCAGTGGTAGAGGCAGCGTCGTTTCAGTGCATCGTGCAGTTCCCGGGTGCGGTTGGAGGTGAGCACCACGGTCGGCGGGGTACGCGCCGCGACCGTGCCGAACTCGGGGATGCTCACCGTCCAACTGGACAGCACCTCCAGCAGGAATGCCTCGAATTCATCGTCGGCTCGGTCCACCTCGTCGATCAACAGCACCGCAGGCGTCTCGCGCAGCGCTCGCAGCACCGGCCGGGTCAGCAGGAAACGCTCATCGAAAAGCGACTTCTCGGCCTCCACCGGGTCCAGTGATCCGTCGCGGGCCGACGCTTCCAGGGTCCGCAAATGCAGGATCTGACGAGGGAAATCCCAGTCGTAGAGAGCCTGGCTGGCGTCGATGCCCTCGTAGCACTGCAGCCGGATCAGCGGTACGCCGGCGAGCTCGGCCAGGGCCTCGGCGAGCGCGGTCTTGCCAGTGCCCGGTTCGCCCTCCAGCAGCAACGGACGCTGCATCCGAGCGGCCAGGAACACGACGGTGGCCAGCGACTCGTCGCACAGATAGCCCGTCGACTCCAGAGCTGTGGCGACGGCCTGCGGTGACTGCATGAGTGGCACCCTATGCACGCGCGGTTGGTCCGGGGTTGGGTGGCCGGTCCACGTCCTGACCACTCGCGAGATCACCGCACTCGACCCATGTGACGTCGTGCGCTGCGAGATAGGCGCGGGCTCCTTCATCACCCGTGCACGTTGTCAGCACGCCAACCCAGTGGTCCCTCCCGAGCAGTACCGGGTGCCCGGGATGTCCGAGATAGGTCGCCCGGGCGAGTGTTTCGGTGCGCCCCGGGTGTGCGCGTACCCGGCGTACCACGTCCGCGCCGACGTCGGGCAGGTCCACCAGGCTGACCACGGCGCGGGTCGCCTCGCCATCCACCAGGTGCCGCAGGCCGGCAGCGAGCGAGCAACCCATCCCGTCCGCCCAGTCGGTCGCTACCACCACCGTGACGTCGTACGGCCCGAGCAACCGGACGGCCTCCTCGGCGCCCGCCCCCAGCACGACGGTGACGGTCGCGCAGCCGGCCAGCGCGTCCACGGCCCTGGCCAACCAACCGCCACGCTCGTCGCTGACCAGCGCTTTCGGGCGCCCCATCCTTCGCCCGGCCCCTGCAGCCAGCAGCAGACCCGCGTCCGTCACGGAGGTGGGACTGTCATTGCGCAGCCTTCGTCAGACCGGGAACGATGTCCTCCAGGCTGAAGGTGAGCGGCTCCTCCAGCTGCTCGTAGGTGCAGGACTCCGGGGTCCGATCGGTGCGCCAGCGGTTGAACTGCGCGGTATGCCGGAACCGGTCACCCTCCATGTGGTCGTACCGGACCTCGACGACCAGCTCCGGTCGCAGCGGCACGAACGAGAGGTCCTTGCCCCCGTTCCACCGCGACCCCTCGCTCTTGCGTGGCGTGCGCTCACCGGCCTCGTGGGCCGCCCAGTTCCAGGGGTGCTTCTCGAAATCGGCGATCAGCGGCTGCAGTTCGGCGAACAACTCCCGCCGCCTGGCCATGGGGAATGCGCCGATCACGCCGACCGAAACGAGCGTCTCGCCGCGATACAGACCCAGCATCAGCGATCCGATCAGGTCCGGACCCGACTTGTGCACCCGGTAACCCGCCACCACACAATCTGCGGTCCGGGCATGCTTGATCTTGAACATCGTGCGTTTGTCAGGTTGATAGGTGCCGTCCAACGGTTTGGCCATCACCCCGTCCAGGCCCGCACCCTCGAACTCGGTGAACCACTGCTGCGCCACCTGCCGGTCGGTCGTCGCCGGGGTCACGTGGATGCAGTCCCCAGTCTCCGCGAGTGCCTGGACCAACAGCGCGCGCCGCTCGCTGAACGGCCGCCCTGTCAGATCCTCGTCGGACAGCGCCAGCAGGTCGAACGCGACAAACGACGCAGGTGTCTTCTCGCTCAACATATTCACTCGCGATGCGGCCGGGTGGATGCGCTGTTGCAACGCCTCGAAGTCCAGTCCCTGATCGGTTGCGACGACGATCTCGCCGTCGACCACACACCGTTGCGGCAGTTCTCTCAAGACAGCAGCAACCACTTCGGGGAAGTACCGGGTCAGCGGCTTCTCGTTGCGACTACCGAGCTCCACCTGATCGCCATCACGGAAGACCAGCGACCTGAAGCCATCCCATTTCGGCTCGTAGGAAGCGCCCTCGGGGATGTTCGGCACCGATTTGGCCAGCATGGGCTTGACGGGCGGGTTCACGGGAAGCTGCATGACTCAACCCTCCATCTTCTTGCGTGACGGTTGCACGCGCGGTGGCTCACCGGGCATCTTGGGGTACTCCGGAGGGAAGGGCATCTCCCCCAGACCGCGCTCAGCGACGTCGGCCTCCCACATCTCGATGGCCCTGCCCATATCGCCGACAGCACCGTGCGAAGCCCAGGCGTCACCACGATCCTGCAAGAACCCCGGAACGGTACTGATGGTGAAGTCGGAGGTGACGATATCGCCCAGGTCCGCCCACCGCACCGGCATCGACACCGGCGCTCCCGGCAGCGGACGCGGGCTGTACGCGGCAGCGATCGTCCGATCGCGGCAGGCCTGGTTGAAGTCCACGAAGATCTTCTGACCGCGTTCTTCCTTCCACCACGCCGTGGTGACCAGATCCGGCAGCCGCCGCTCCAGCTCGCGGGCGATCGCTATGACGCCGTGCCGCACGTCGAGGAATTCGTATGTCGGTTCGATGCTCGCGTACACATGCAGCCCGCGACTTCCCGAGGTCTTGACCCGTGGGTCGAACCCGCAGCTGCGCAACACTTCCCGTAGTTCCGTGGCTGCCACGATGACGTCGGAGAAAGACCGCTCCGGCTGCGGGTCCAGATCGATCCGCAACTCATCGGGGTGGTCATTGTCTTCAGCGCGCACCGGCCACGGGTGGAACGTGACCGTGTTCATCTGAGCCGCCCACACGGCGGTAGCGATCTCGTCGAGCACCAGTTGCGGGTGAGAGCGACCAGAGGGGTAGGTGCAGGTCACCGACCGCGCGTACTCCGGCACTCCGCGCGGCGGATTCTTGGAGTAGAAACGCTCGCCCTGTACCCCGTCAGGAAACCGTTCGAGCGCAACCGGGCGACCCCCGTTCGCCGCGATGAACGGTTCGGCCACTGAAATCAGGTACTTCGCCAGATCCAGTTTGGTGATGCCACAATCGGGCCACATGACCCGATCCGGGCTGGAGATGCGCACGGTGCGCGTGTCTCCGCCCGGATTCTGCACCTCGAGCATGACCGGCTTGGTGGCACCCATGCGAGCACCCTAGCCAGCAACGCCGAGCATGGCGGCTGGTGTCATATCTGTGTCCTTGCACCGGAAACAACCTGGGGACCCGCTGCGTTGGGATAGATAGTCGATCCTTGAGAGGAACCACCATGTTCGGACGCACCACCGACACCACCAGCGAGAAGTCGTACCCGGTCACCAAGAGTGACGAGCAGTGGCGCGAGCAGTTGTCACCCGAGGAGTTCAAGGTGCTGCGCAAGTCCGGCACCGAACGCCCGTTCGTCGGCGAATACACCGACACCGAGACCACCGGCGTCTACAACTGCCGGGCCTGCAACGTCGAGTTGTTCCGCAGCACCGGCAAGTTCCACAGCCACTGCGGCTGGCCATCGTTCTACGAGCCGTCCCAGGGCGACAACGTCGAGCTGATCAAGGACCGCACGATGGGCATGACTCGGATCGAGGTGCGCTGCGCGAACTGCGGCTCCCACCTCGGGCACGTCTTCGAGGGCGAGGGGTACGACACCCCGACCGACCAGAGGTACTGCATC
>JALYUK010000003.1 GCA_030853805.1 Actinomycetota bacterium
GACGGTATTGCCTCGTACCCGCGGATCCGGGCGACTTCCTCCACCAGATCCGGCGACGTGCGTAGATCCGGCCGCCACCTCGGCGGAACGACGTTCGCCCGGTCGCCGATCTGCTCGATGTCGCAACCGATCTCGCTGAGCACTCCGATGACGTCGGCAGCTGGGTAGTGCACCCCCACCAGGCGGGTCGGCAGATTCAGATCGAAGTCGATGGCAGCGGGCGTGGATACCTCACCGACGTCGGTCACGGCCGCGTCTGCCACGCCACCTGCGAACTCGACCAGCAGGTCCACGATCAGCTGGGCTGCGGCTGACGCAAGCTGTGGATCCACACCCCGCTCGAACCTCTTCGACGCCTCCGAAGGAAGTTTGTGTCGTCGAGCGGACCGGGCGATCGTGGTGGGGTCGAAATTGGCAGCCTCGATCAGGACCTCACTGGTGCCATCGGAGATTTCCGTTGCGGCACCCCCCATCACCCCCGCGATGCCGATTACCGTCGATCCGTCGTCGGTGATCAACAGATCCTGGCTGAACAGCGAACGGTCCTGTCCGTCCAGAGTGCGTAGAACCTCTCCCTCACGGGCCCTGCGTACGACGATCGGCCCCGACAAAGTCGCTAGATCGAAGGTGTGAGTGGGCTGACCGAGCGCCAACATCACATAGTTGCTGACGTCGACAATCAGTGAGATGGGTCGCATACCGGCTTCGGTCAGCCGGGTTGCCATCCACGGCGGGGTCGCTGCACCGGGATCGATACCGCGCACGACCCGTGCGACATAGCGTCGGCAGCCGAGCTGCCCGCGCAACGGCGCGTCGTCCTCCAACCGGACCGGGTATCCATCGCCGTCACCGTCCGGCGCATGCGCCAGCAGAGCCGGAACCGGGTCGGTGAACAACGCCCCGGTCGCATGCGAGTACTCCCTGGCCACTCCCCGCAGACAGAAGCAGTAGCCACGGTCGGGAGTCACGTTGATCTCGACCGTCTCGCGATCCAGACCCAGGAGCGGTATGACGTCCTGGCCGGGTCGCAGCTGGGCCCCCGGCAGGAGCTCAGCGAGTCGGATGATGCCACCGGAACCGTCATCGGGCATACCGAGCTCGTCGGCGGCGCAGATCATCCCGGCGCTGACATGGCCGTACGTCTTACGCGCCGAGATAGCGAACCCGCCGGGCAGTACCCCGCCGGGCAGCACGCAGACAACCCAATCCCCAGCGCTGAAGTTGTGCGCGCCACAGACGATCCCCTGCGGCTCGCCGCTGCCGTTCGCGTCGCCGACATCCACGTGGCACCAGTTGATCGTCTTGCCGTTCTTCTGCGCTTCGGGGGCGGCACTGATGACCCTGCCGACGACGAGCGGCCCGGTGATATCGCTGCCGTGCAACCCTTCTTCCTCCAGTCCCACCCGAACCAGGGAAGCCGCAATGTCGGCTCCGGTCGCCTCAGCAGGCACCGCGACGTATTCGCGCAGCCACTCCACGGGAACCCGCATCAGATCTCCATCCCGAACTGCGCGTTGAAACGCACGTCGCCCTCGATCATTTCGCGCATATCGGCCACACCCGTGCGGAACATCAACGCGCGGTCGATGCCCATCCCGAAGGCGAACCCGGAATACCTGTCCGGATCGATCCCGCAGGCGCGCAGCACGTTCTGATTGACCATTCCGCAACCGCCCCATTCGATCCAGCCGGTGCCACTGCAGGTACGGCAGGTTGGGTCGGCTCCTCGACATACAAAGCACCGCAGGTCCATCTCTGCAGACGGCTCGGTGAACGGGAAGTACGACGGGCGCAATCGCGTGGTGATGTCCTCGCCGAAGAGTTCGCTCGCCAACCGGTCCAGGGTGCCCTTGAGGTGAGCCATCGTGAGGCCCTCATCGACGGCGAGGCCCTCCATCTGATGGAAGGCGGGCATGTGCGTGGCGTCCAGTTCGTCCGTACGGAACACCCGTCCGGGCACCGCGATGTAGAGAGGCGCGCCCCGTTCGAGCATTTCTCGCGCCTGCACCGGGGAGGTATGGGTGCGTAGCACCAGACCGGCCTCGGGCGGGTCGACGTAGAAGGTGTCCTGCATCTGCCGAGCCGGGTGGTCTTCGTCGAAGTTCAACGCGTCGAAGGTGAACCATTCGGCCTCGACCTCCGGCCCCTCGGCGATCTCCCAACCCATCCCCACCATGACGTCGGCCATCTGCTGGCTCATCAGCTCGACGGGGTGCCTGCGTCCGACCGGGCGCCGGGCGACCAGCAGGGTCATGTCGACCCGCTCTTCGAGCAGAATGCGTTCGTCCCGCTCGGTCTCCAGTTGGACCTGACGCGCCGTGAACTGTCCCGCGACCAGCCCGCGTGCCGCGCCCATCCGCTTACCGGCTTCCGCCTTCGCACTGGGCGGCAGCGCACCGATCTCCTGATTCGCCAACGCCAGCGGGCTTTTCGGCCCCTGGTGCGACGTACGCACCACTTTGAGCGCCTCCAGAGAGTCGGCCGCCCCGATGGCGTCGATCGCAGCCTGAACCGCTGCGTCGATCTGCACAGGGTTCAAGGCGGCAACTTCGACCGGGTCGTACTGGGTGTTGGGGCCTGACATCATCGCGTCGATTCTGAAGGGAGCAGCACGCAGCGGAGTCTATCGACGCTGCCGACCTGCTTCATCGGGGTTGCGGCACGGCCTGGGCGCTCGCGCTCGCGTACATGCAGATCGTCGCGGCCATCGCCAGATTCAGGGATTCGGCGTAGCCGTGGATCGGCACCCGGACGACGACGTCGCACTGCTCGCGCAACTGCTCCGGCAGACCCCAGGCTTCGTTGCCCATCACCCACGCATGCGCAGACCCGAGCTTCGCGTCGGGCAGTAGCACCGCCCCGGAGCCGTCGGCGGCGATGACGGTAATGCCCCGCTTGCGACAGGCATAGATCACGGACGCCAGATCAACACCGACGACAACCGGCAGATGCCACAACGACCCAGCCGTCGACCGCACGACCTTCGGGTTGTAGACGTCGACACTGGAGTCGGTCAGGATGACCGCCCGCGCACCGGCCGCATCTGCCCCCCGCAGGACTGTCCCGGCGTTACCGGGGTCGCGCACCTGCGAGAGGATCACGACGAAACCCGCATCTGCTGCTGCGACGACACTGTCCAGAGCCGGGGCGAGCGGCACGTCCAGCGTGCGCGCGACCGCCAGGATCCCCTGCGGGTGCGTCGAGTCGGCAAGTTCACCGAGTACGTCTGCGCTGCAGTCAAGCACGGCGACGTCGGCCCTGCGCGCTGATTCCAACAGCACCTGGTGCCGCTCCGCACAGGCAACGTCGACGTAGACCTCGACAGCGGTCGCAGGAGCGAATCGCAACAGCTCCCGGACACCTTGCGGGCCCTCGACGACGAAGCGGCCGGTCCGTTCACGCATGGAACGCCGACCGAGCGCTCGTACTGCCTTGACCCGCTCAGCGCGAGGGTTGGTCAGCACAGCAGGCTCAGCCGGCGTTCGATGCGTTCGGGACGTTCCTGGTACAGGATCAGGCAGCGCTCTCGGCGTCGGCCTGCACACCCTTGGCGTTCTCGTCGTGCGCCGGCACGTTGACCTTGGCGATCTCGACGAGCGCGGCGAAGGCCGGGGCGTCGTTCACGGCGAGCTCGGCGAGCATCCGGCGGTCGACCTCGATCTCAGCAGCCTTCAGGCCCTGGATGAAGCGGTTGTAGGTCATGCCGTTGGCGCGGGCACCGGCGTTGATGCGCTGGATCCAGAGGCGACGGAAGTCACCCTTGCGGGCCCGGCGGTCCCGGTAGGAGTAACTCATGCTGTGAGTTACTTGCTCTTTCGCCTTGCGGTACAGGCGCGAACGCTGACCGCGGTAGCCGCTCGCCTGTTCCAGGACGACGCGACGCTTCTTGTGGGCGTTGACTGCCCGCTTCACGCGTGCCACGTGAATCTCCTTCGTGTTGTGCTCCCGGCGAGACCGCCGGTGATGCGGATGGGCAGTGCTTACTTACCGAGCAGGCGTTTCATCCTCTTGGTGTCCGCAGGAGCGACGACAACGTCGTTCACCAACCGGCGGGCATTGCTGGAGCTGCGCTCCTGGAACTTGTGCACGTGACGCGCCCGCTGGCGCATCAACTTGCCGGACGCCGTAACGCGGATGCGCTTCTTGGCTCCGCTGTGCGTCTTCATCTTCGGCATCTGCCGGTCTCCTTCATATCTTCCCGGTCACGCAATCGACGCGTGGTTCTTCCGGGGTCAGCGTGCAAATCTGGGGGCTCGCTCGCGCGAGCCGGTCATTCGGTGGTGACGACTTCGTCGGCGGGCTCTGCCGTCTGCGCGGTCTCAGTCTCACCTGACTGGTCGGCGGCTTCGGCCTCGCGTTTGCGGCGACCTTCGGCGCGGGCCTCGGCCTTCTTCTTGACCGGCCCGATGACCATGACCATGTTGCGGCCATCCTGCTTCGGCGAGCTCTCGACGAAACCGATCTCGCCCACGTCCTCGGCCAACCGCTGCAGCAACTTGAAACCCATCTCAGGACGGGACTGCTCGCGGCCGCGGAACATGATGGTGACCTTGACCTTGTCGCCGGCGTTCAGAAAGCGCTCGACATGGCCCTTCTTCGTGCCGTAGTCATGAGGATCGATCTTCAGCCGCAGCTTGATCTCCTTAATGACCGTGTTGACCTGGTTCTTGCGAGCCTCACGGGCCTTGACGGCAGCTTCGTACTTGAACTTGCCGTAGTCCATCAGTTTGGCAACCGGCGGCTTTGCCATCGGTGCAACCTCGACCAGATCCAGATCGGCTTCACCGGCCAGTCGCAACGCATCCTCGACGCGCACGATTCCGACCTGTTCACCATTGGGTCCAACCAACCGCACCTCGGGTACCCGGATGCGGTCGTTGATGCGTGGTTCAGCGCTGATGTCTGCTCCTTCTTCGGCTGTTCAGGCTCCTGGGAACGAGAAAAGGCTCCTCGTCACCACTGGTGCACGAGGAGCCAACGCCAAAGCTCGAGCGAGTCGTTGTCAGCGACTGCTCCAGCGCGCAATACGTCGCGCACCAGATCTGCTCGGACCGGACCCGGCAACATTGCTGTCACTCGGGTGGAAGCGGGGCTTCTCTTGCACATCGCACCACGGACACCTTACGGATCTGCCCGTGCTGCAATCGGTGCTGAGATATTAGCAGGAGACGCCGGATTCCTATCAATCGGCTACCGGCACGTTCTGCGATGACACGAGTTCGGCCTCATTGGGCGAACCGTGATCGCCATACTGCAGGTATGACGCACGATCCGCTGCTGGCTTCGCGCATCCGAGCACTGCTCGCGGACGAAGCGGCCACGTCCGAAAGGGCGATGTTCGGTGGATTGGCGTTCCTGGTCACGGGGCGGTTGGCAGTTGCCGCAGGCGGGCACGGGCAGCTGATGGTGCGGGTGGACCCCAGCCGGTCTGCTGAGTGGGTGGACCCACCATCCGTGCTGCCGGTGCAGATGAAGGGCCGCGCCCTGGCCGGATGGCTCGAAGTGAGCGCCGATGCCCTGCGGGAGGACGAGGTCCTGCGCGTCTGGGTCGAACGTGGTGTGGCCCGCGCCGCAGCCCTGCCGACGCGCAGCTGAAGATCTCGCAGCCCAGTCAGGCGGCGAGCACGTGCTGGGCAGTTGTCCGACGGGCATGCACCCGAGGGGCGAGGGCAACCAGGAGGGCGATGACCACCCCCAGGGCCGCCACTACGAGAAAACCGCCGGCGAAACCGAACCGATCGATGGCCAGTCCCCCGATCGGCGCGCCCAGCGCCGAGCCGAGCGTCATCGAGGAACCGTGCCATCCCATTGCCTCCCCACGAGCCGACTGCGGCACGGCCCGCGACAGCGCATCCACCGTCGAGGCAATGGTCGGGGCGCAGAAGATACCGGCCGGCAGCGCCAGAACGGCCAGCATCCAGGGCGTGGTGGCAAATGCCATCGGCGCGGTCGTGACGGCCAGCCCCAACAGCAGCCACGCCGGCGAGATCGAACGCGCGAGGGCGCCGTAGACCACTCCGCCCATCAACGAACCTGCACCCCACACCACCAGCACGAGTCCGAGGGAGCCCGCGGAGGCGAACTGCTGCATGGCAGCCACGAAAGACACGTCACTACCGGTGAGAACGATCGTCGAGGCTGCCGCAGCGGAACAGATGAGGATAAAGCGCGGTCGCAGCCACGCGCGGCGGGAAACATCTTTCTCCGTGACCCCGGTGGCGACAGTATCGTCGCGCAGCGGCGGATCGGCCCACCACAGAAGCGCCCCGACGCCGACACCCATCATCTGGATGCCGAACAGGACCCATACCGTCGAAACCGCCGTCGTCAGCCATACGACGATCAGCGGACCCGACATGAACGCCAACTCGATGACAATCCCGTCCAGCGACAAGGCCGTGCGGCGATCGGTGTCGGGCACTGCCGCGATCACTCCCTGGCGAATCACCGAGAAGGTAGGCACGACGAACAAGCCGGCCACCACCGACAGGACCAACAAGGCCCAGTACCCGACGAACGGGGCAATGGACCAGCACACCGCGTTGACCAGGACCGATGGCGCCACCACCCGGCGCAGTCCGTGCCGATCCAGCAGCCTGCCCCGCCAGGGCCCCGAGACGGCAATGGCAACCGTGCCTGCCGCGGCCACCAACCCGGCCTGGGTGTAGGAGCGGTGCAGGTGACCCACGACGTGCAGAGTGAGGATCACGCCTGCCGAAAAGATCGGCAGGCGTAGCAGAAAGCCCAGCAGCAGCACGCGACGTGCATCGCGCACGGCGAGTACTCGCCGGAATGGTCTGATCGACATGGCCGAATTGTTTCATATCGAAATTCTCGATCGGAACGCTATGTGTGTCCCGTACCCGCTCAGTGCAGCCACACACGATGGCGGCACCTACCCGTGCAGCGCTGTTCTCAGCTCGTCGTACCGCCCGCGAATCTGCTCGCCCTGACCGCCTGCCGGCGCATCGATCACGGCCTCCCGACCGACCGACCACGGCGGCAGCTGCGATCCCTCACCGCTCAAGACCCACGCTGCCTGTCGAGCTGCGCCGAGTGCGACGTATTCGGCGCCTTCGGGAATACCGACCGGCACACCCAGCACCATCGGTGCGATGGCGCGGACAGCGGCCGAGGCGGCCGCGCCACCTATCAGCAGAGCCCGGTCCACCCGCACCCCGACTGCGCGCAGGTCAGCGATACCAGCGGCCAGGTTGGCGAGCATGCCCTCAACACAGGCACGCGCGAGATTCTCCGGCGTTGCGTTCGCCCGCGTCAGGCCGCCGATGGTTCCGGTGGCTCCCGGCAGGTTGGGCGTGCGTTCCCCGTCCAGGTACGGCAGCAGGACCAACCCGCCTGCCCCAGCATCCGCGGCCAACGCGAGGCGGTCCAGTCCTGCGAGGTCGGTCCCGAGCATCGCCGCGCCGGCGCTCAGCACCCGCGCCGCATTCAGGGTGCACATCAACGGCAGATGCCCACCGGCAGCGTCCGCGAAACCCGCGACAGCACCACTGGCATCCCCGGAAGGTCGATCGTGGGCCGCATACACAGTGCCACTGGTGCCTAGGGAGACCACCGCCTCGCCCGGCTGCAATCCCAACGACAGTGCAGCAGCCATGTTGTCTCCGGTTCCCGGAGCGACGAGGATGCCCGCAGTCGTGCGGCCTGCGACACCGTTCGGGGCAAGCACGTGCGGTAGCTGCACCTGCCGGCCGCATGCGCGGTACACGAGATCCTCGTCGTACTTCTCCGAAACCGGAGACCAGTACCCCGTCCCGGAGGCATCACCGCGATCGGTCGTCCAACGCTCGAATCCGCCGTCTGACTGCAGGATCCGGCCGGTGAGCCAGTCGTGCGGGAGAAGGACGCGCTCGGTCCGCGCCACGTTGTCAGGCTCGTGATCGGCCAGCCACCTCAGCTTCGCGACGGTGAAGGCTGCCAGCGGCACGACATCCACCCGGTCCACCCACGCCTGCGGTCCACCGAGCTCCTGCACGAGGTCACGCGCAGCGTCGGCCGACCTCGTGTCGTTCCACAGCAGAGCATCCCGGACCAGCTGATCGTCGCCATCGAGGGTGACCATGCCGTGCTGCTGGCCACCGACAGACAGCGCCAGGACCCCGTCCAGCATGCCGTCGGCGCTCACCTGTTCCCACGCCCGCCACCAGTGCAGGGCGGAGACCTCGGTGCCGTCGGGATGGGCAGCACGGGCCTGCCGCACGACGTCGCCGGTCTCCGCGTCACAGACGACGATCTTGGCTGACTGCGTGGACGAATCGAGACCGGCGACAAGGGGCCGAGGCATCTGAATCCTTTGACTAGGAGTAGGGAGGAGAGGCTCAGTCGGCTGGTCGGACCATGGCCTTCAGGAACGACGGGTCCTTCTTGGCAGCCTGCAGCGCGTCGGGTACCTGATCGAGACCGAAGTAACCGCTGACGAGGGCATCCAGATCGATCGCCCCCGATGCGGCCAGCTCGATGGCGGCCGGCCAGGTCCCGGCATACCGGAAGGTGCCGGTGATGATGAGCTCGCGCTCCTGCACCCGCGACAACGGCAGATTCAGTTCGTCACCGCCCATTCCCACCAGGATCGCCCGTCCTGCCGGCGCCAGAGCCTTGATCCCGTCGATGGTCGCGCCGGGGTGGCCACTGCCTTCCAGCAGGACCGTCGGCTCCTGCAGCTGTGAGTCTGCAAAGGACCCGTGCACGACGTCAGTCGCGCCCATCCGGGACGCGACGGCCAACCGCTGCTCGTTGATGTCGCAGGCGTAAACCTTTGCGGCACCGAGCGCGCGGGCAACCGCAACCATCAGCAGACCGACCGGACCGGCACCTGTGACGAGCACGACGTCGCCTGCCGTTACCGAAGCGCGCTGAGCTGCCCACAACGCCACCGACAGCGGCTCGATCAATGCGGCAGCATCATCGGACAGCGCGTCGGGGACCGGGTGAGCGAACGCGTGGTGGGTCAGTACCAACTCAGCAAAGGCCCCGTCGAACGGCGGGGTCGCATAGAACTCCACCTTCGGGCACAGGTTGTAGTGCCCGGACAGGCAGTACTGACACGAACGGCAGGGCACACCCGGCTCGATGCTCACCCGCTGGCCCACTCGGCTCGGATCGACGTCCGAGCCGACCTGCTCGATGACCCCCGACGCCTCGTGACCGAGGATCAGCGGCTCGCGGACCACGTAGCTACCGATCCGGCCGTGCTCGAAATAGTGCACATCCGAACCACACACACCGACCGAGGCAACTCGGACCAGGACCTGCTCGGGTCCCGGCTCGGGTGCCGGACGGTCGGTGACCTCTGTCTCGCCGGCCTTGTTCAGCACGCTTACGCGCATAACATCCTCATCTTTGGGTTAGTCGCTCTTCCAGGGCACGCAATGTCGCCAGCGCGCCGATCTCGTGCAGCGATGTGAGAGCTTCTTGATAGGGCCGGGTGAACTCCTCGTGCGCGGCGAGGTCACCGAACAAAGTGGTGTCGCGCACGAACGCCAAGGGGTCCCCGGCGTCGGACGCCGCACGCATCACGGCCTCCTTGCGGTGGTCGACGATCTCGATCGGCTGACCCGTCTCGTCCACGCCCTGCGCATACCGCGCCCAGGAGGCGACCACGAGGGCAGATCGGTCAACACGTCGACCGGCCGCAATATTCGCAGCGATCACGGGGACCAACCACTTCGGAATGCGATCGGAGCTCTCGGCGCACAGCCTGGCGAGGGTGTCGCGCACCTCAGGGTTGGCGAATCGCGCGACAAGCTCGGTGCGGTACGCAGCCAGGTCGACACCGGGTACCTCCGGAAGTGTCGGACTGCCCTCGAATTGCATGTAGCCCAGCAGGAAGCGCACGAACAACGGATCACTGGCGACATCATGCGCGTAGCGGTACCCCGACAGGTATCCCAGATAGCACAACGCCTGATGGCTGGCGTTCAACAGCCTGAGCTTCATCAGTTCGTACGGGATGACGTCGTCGACAACCTGTACGCCGGCGTCCTGCCATGGTGGCCGCCCGTCGACGAACCTGTCCTCCAGCACCCACTGGGTGAAAGGTTCGCACACGACCGGCCATCCGTCACGAACTCCGAAGCGTTGCTCCAATGCCTCGATGTCGGCGGGTGTCGTTACCGGCGTGATGCGGTCGACCATGCAGTTGGGGAAGGAGACCTGCTCATTGATCCAATCCGCCAGATCGTCGTCCTTGAGCCGTGCGAAGGCGACAACGGACAGGTGCGCGGTGTCGCCGTTGCCGGGCAGGTTGTCGCATGTCATCACCGTGAACGGGGTGGTACCCGCCGCTCGACGACGACGTAACGCCTCGACGATGAAGCCGAACGCCGTACTGGGAGGTGCACCCTCCAGCAGATCACCCTGAATCGAGGGGTGGTCCGCCTCGAACTGCCCGGTCACCTGATCGATGAGGTAACTACCCTCTGTGATCGTCAGTGACACGATCCGGACTGCGGGATCAGCCAGTTGGACCAGCACCGCCTCAGGGTCACTCGGCGCGTGCAACATGCGCATCAGCGACCCGATCACGCGCGGTTCGAGGCTGCCGTCCGGGTGTTTCTGAACCAGCGTGTACAGGCCGTCCTGCTCGTTCAGGATGTCCACGATGCGCTGGTCATGGGGCAGGACGCCGACTCCGACAATGCCGAAGTCGAGCGCCTGTCCGCTGTTCATCAAGGCGTCCAGGTACATCGCTTCATGAGCGCGGTGAAACCCGCCGACACCGAGGTGCACGATCCCCGCAGTCATCGCGGAACGGTCGTACGTCGGGCGCGCTACCCGGTCGTCCAGTTCGCCAAGAGTGGCCTGCGAAAGGGCTGCCGTCACAGCTACTTCACCGCGCCGAGGGACAGACCCTGCACGAGCTTGTCCTGCGCCGCGAAGCCGGCGATGAGAACAGGCAGCGAGATCGCGACGGATGCCGCACACACCTTTGCCAGGAACAAGCCCTGACTGGTCACGAAGCCGGTCAGGAATACCGGTGCCGTCTGGGCGGTCGTACCGCCCAACGTGTTCGCCAGGAGCAACTCGTTCCAGCTGAAGATGAAGCAGATCAGCGCAGCTGATGCCAGACCGGGCATCACCAGCGGGATGATGATCTTGTACATCTGTTTGACGAAGCCCGCGCCGTCAACCTGTGATGCCTCAAGAATCTCTATAGGCATCTCTGCCAGGAACGACCGCAACATCCAGATTGCAATCGGTAGGTTCATTGCGGTGTAGATGATGACCATTGCCCACACGCTTCCCAACAGCCCGGTGTTCTTGGCAACCAGGTAGAGCGGGAGCAGCCCAGCGA
>JALYUK010000031.1 GCA_030853805.1 Actinomycetota bacterium
AGAAGTGGGGCCCGGACCGGGTTGCCGGATTCTCTCCGATTCCGGCGATGTCAATGGTCTCGCACGCGTCCGGCGCCCGGTTCGTGAACCTGATCGGCGGCTCGATGCTGAGCTTCTACGACTGGTATGCCGACCTGCCCGTCGCGTCCCCGCAGGTGTTCGGCGACCAGACCGACGTACCGGAGTCGGGGGACTGGTGGAATGCGGGCTACCTGATCATGTGGGGCTCGAACCTGCCGGTCACCCGTACCCCGGACGCGCACTGGATGACGGAGGCGCGCTATCGCGGCCAGAAGGTCATCGCGGTCTCGCCGGACTACGCAGACAACTGCAAGTTCGCCGACGAGTGGTTGGCGCCCAAGCCCGGCACCGACGGCGCGCTCGCGATGGCGATGGGGCACGTGGTGCTCAAGGAGTTCTTCGTCGACACCCAGGAGCCGTACTTCGGTGAGTACGTGCGCAGCTACACCGACCTGCCGTACCTGGTGAAGATCGACATCAGCCAGGACGGCAGCGCGGTGGCCGGCAAGTTCCTGACCGCTGATGACCTGGCGGAGCACCGCGATCAGGAGAACGCCGCATTCAAACCAGTGCTGTTGGACTCCGCCACCGATGTGCCCGTTGTGCCCAATGGTTCGCTCGGGCACCGCTTCGGCGAGTCAGGTGTGGGCCACTGGAATTTGGATCTGGAGGGCGTCTCGCCCCGCTTGTCGCTGATGAACGACGACGGCTCAGTGGGTGATGGTGAGACGGCGCTGATTACGATGGCGCGTTTCGATGCGCCGGACGGTTCGGCGAACCAGTCCGTGCGTGGGGTGCCGGTGCGACGCGTCGATGGCCACCTGGTCACCACGGTCTTCGACCTGTTGCTCGCACAGTACGGCGTGCAGCGGCCCAATCTTCCGGGGCAGTGGCCGAGCGGTTACGACGACGCGACAGCGCCGTACACCCCTGCCTGGCAGGAGACCGTCACCGGCGTGCCTGCGTCTGCGGCCGCCCGGATCGGCCGGGAATTCGCCCGCAACGCGGTGGAGTCCAAGGGTCGGTCGATGATCGTGATGGGCGCGGGCACCAACCACTGGTTCCACTCCGACACGATCTACCGGGCGTTCCTCACGCTGACCAACCTCACCGGGTGCCAGGGCGTGAATGGCGGCGGTTGGGCGCACTACGTGGGCCAGGAGAAGGTGCGTCCGCTCACCGGTTACAACCAGGTCGCGAACGCGTTGGACTGGAATCGGCCGCCGCGCAACATGATTCAGACGGCGTACTGGTACCTGCACACCAACCAGTTCCGCTACGACCCGTTCAGTGCGGACGCTCTGTCTTCGACGTCGGCCAAGGGAGCGTTTGCGAACAAGAGCACGGCGGACGTGTTGGCGCAGAGCGCGCGGATGGGGTGGATGCCGTCCTATCCCACGTTCGACCGCAACCCGCTCGACCTGTGCGACGAAGCTGCTGCAGCGGGCCAACCGGTCGCCGAGCGGATCGTGGAGCAGCTCAAGAGTGGCGAGCTGAACTTCGCCGGCGAGGACCCGGATGCGCTGCAGAACTACCCTCGCATCCTGAATGTATGGCGTTCCAACCTGCTCGGATCTTCTGGCAAGGGGCACGAGTACTTCCTCAAACATCTCCTCGGCACCGACTCCTCGGTGCGGGCGACCGAGGCGCCGCAGGGTGCACGACCGCGTGATGTGCGCTGGCGCGAGCACGCGCCCGAGGGCAAACTCGATCTGTTGATGACCATCGACTTCCGGCAGACCAGCACCACGATCTTCTCCGACGTCGTGCTTCCAGCGGCGACGTGGTACGAGAAGTACGACCTGAGCAGTACCGATATGCACCCCTTCGTGCACTCCTTCAATCCCGCGATATCGCCGCCCTGGCAGACCCGTAACGACTGGGACACCTGGATGACGATCGCCGAGAAGTTCAGCGAGCTCGCCGCGAGCCGGCTCGGGGTCCGTCAGGACGTCGTCGCGGCGCCGCTGACCCATGACACTGCGGATGCGATGGCCAATCCACATGGTGTGGTGCGGGACTGGAAGGCCGGGGAGTGCGAGCCGATTCCCGGTGTCACCATGCCGAAATTGATCGAGGTGGAGCGCGACTACGGCGCGATCGCAGCCAAGATGGGCGCGCTGGGTCCGCTGATGGACACCCTGGGCGCGACGACCAAGGGAGTCACCTTCGAGGTGGGCGCCCAGGTCGACTACCTGCGGCACAAGAACGGCGTGGTGCGCGGTGGCGTCGCCGACGGTCGTCCGCTGCTGGTCCGCGACAAACAGGTATGCGAGGCGATCCTGGCGTTGTCGGGCACCACGAACGGTGCGCTCGCGGTGCAGGGTTTCAAGACTCTGGAGAAGCGCACCGGGGTGAAACTGGCGGATCTCGCCGAAGAGAATGAGGGCAAACACATCACCTTCGCCGACACTCAGGCCGCTCCGGTAGCGGTCATCACGTCGCCGGAGTGGTCCGGCTCGGAGACGGGCGGACGGCGTTACTCCCCGTTCACCATCAACGTGGAACGGCGCAAGCCGTGGCACACCCTGACCGGGCGGATGCACTTCTACCTCGATCACGACTGGATGACCGAGCTCGGAGAAGGACTACCGGTCTACCGGCCGCCGCTGAACATGGCCTCCCTCTTCGCCGAACCCGTGCTGGGGAACGTCTCGGACGGCACCGGCGGCGAGGTGGAGGGGCTGACTGTGCGGTACCTGACACCACACAACAAGTGGTCCATCCATTCGGAATACCAGGACAACCTCTTCATGCTGTCGTTGGCTCGCGGTGGTCCGAACATCTGGATGAGCGTCGAGGACGCCGCGAAGGTCGGGATCAAGGACAACGACTGGATCGAGGCGGTCAACCGCAATGGCGTGGTTGTCGCGCGCGCCATTGTCTCGCACCGGATGCCCGAAGGCACCGTGTACATGTACCACGCACAGGACCGACTGATCGATGTACCGCTCGCGGAAACCTCCGGGAAGCGTGGTGGTGTGCACAACTCGTTGACCAGGCTGCTGATCAAACCCAGCCACTTGATCGGTGGATACGCGCAACTCACCTATGCGTTCAACTATCTCGGACCGACCGGCAACCAACGCGACGAGGTCACGGTCATCCGTCGACGCTCACAGGATGTGGAGTACTGATATGCGGGTCATGGCTCAAATGGCGATGGTGATGAACCTCGACAAGTGCATCGGGTGCCACACCTGCTCGGTGACCTGCAAACAGGCCTGGACCAACCGCTCAGGAGTTGAGTACGTGTGGTTCAACAATGTGGAAACCCGGCCCGGCCTGGGGTACCCCCGCACGTACGAGGACCAGGAGAAGTGGAAGGGCGGCTGGGAGCTGAACTCGCGCGGGCGCCTGAAACTCAAAGCGGGCAACCGTTTTCGCAAACTGGCGACTATTTTCTCCAACCCCAAACTGCCCTCGATCAATGAGTACTACGAGCCGTGGACCTATGACTACGCGACATTGACCACGGCCCCCGCCCAGGAGCACATCCCGGTCGCACGACCCAAGTCGTTGATCACGGGCAAGAACATGAAGATCGAATGGTCGGCCAACTGGGACGACGACCTCGGCGGCTCGACCGCGACCGCGCATCGGGACCCGATGCTCGCGAAGATCGCGGACAAGGTGAAGTTCGAGTTCGAGCAGACCTTCATGTTCTATCTGCCGCGGATCTGCGAGCACTGCCTGAACCCGTCCTGCGCGGCGTCCTGCCCGAGCGGCGCGATCTACAAACGTGAAGAAGACGGCATCGTGCTGGTCGACCAGGACCGGTGTCGCGGCTGGCGGATGTGCGTGTCGGGATGCCCCTACAAGAAGATCTACTTCAACCACCGCACCGGCAAGGCCGAGAAGTGCACCTTCTGCTTCCCACGGATCGAGGTCGGCATACCGACCGTCTGTTCCGAGACCTGTGTCGGACGGCTGCGCTACATCGGGCTGATGCTCTACGACGCCGACCGGGTGCTGGAGGCCGCGTCCACCGAAGACGACCAGGGACTCTACGAAGCGCAGCGGTCGGTTTTCCTGGACCCCAACGACCCGGACGTGATGCGCGAGGCCGAACTCGCGGGCATTCCCTACGACTGGGTACAAGCCGCTCAGCGCTCGCCGATCTGGGCGCTGATCAGCAAATACAAGGTGGCTCTGCCGCTGCATCCGGAGTACCGCACCATGCCCATGGTCTGGTACATCCCACCGCTGTCGCCCGTGGTGGACGTGATCAAAGACACCGGTTTCGATGCCGAGGACAAGGGCAATCTCTTCGCGGCGATCGATGCGCTACGGATCCCGGTGGAGTACCTTGCCGAGCTCTTCACCGCTGGTGACGTCGAGCCGGTGAACCTGGTGTTGCGCAAACTCGCGGCGATGCGCTCGTACATGCGCGATATCAACATGGACCGCGACCCGGACGCCTCGATCGTGCAGGAAGTGGGGATGACCGAGGAGGACATGTACGACATGTACCGGCTGCTCGCGCTCGCCAAGTACGACGAGCGGTACGTCATCCCGCCCGCGCACACCGAGCAGGCGCACTCGCTGGAGGAACTGGCCACCGAGTGCTCGCTGGACTTCGACGGCGGACCGGGGATGGGCGGCTCGGGCCCGTTCGGCGAAGGGTCCGGTGGCGCCGCGCCGATCGCTGTGGAGAATTTCCAGATGCTCAAAGCCCGCCAGATGAGTGATGCATCTGCAGGCCCACCGGATCGCAGCAGTCGGGTGAATCTGCTCAACTGGGACGGCAACGGCGCGCCGGAGGGGTTGTTCCCAGCGCACTCCGGCGCTGGTGACCCGGAGTCGGCGGATACGAGAGAGGCGGCAGACGCGGCCTCCATCGAGCCTGGATCAAAGCCCCTGCCGGAGGCTCGGAAGTGAGACGCCGCGCGCACGCCAAACAGCGCAGCGACGAGCAGCTGACCATTGTGTGGCAGGCCGCCTCGCTGCTGCTGGACTATCCGGACGAGGTGCTGCTGCGGCGGCTGCCGATGTTGCGGATAGCTGTCGCGAGTTTGCCGGACGCGATGAGCGAGGGCCTCGGAAAGCTGATCTCACGGCTTGAGTCGACGCCGCTGGATCAACTGCAGTGTGACTACGTCGAGACGTTCGACAACCGCCGTCGGTGCAACCTCTATCTGACGTATTTCGCGCACGGCGACACCCGTAAACGAGGGCTGGCGCTGCTGCGGTTCAAGCAGACCTTCCAACGGTCCGGTTTCGATCTCGCTGAAAGTGAACTCCCGGACCACCTCTGCGTGGTGCTGGAGTACGCAGCGACGATCGACCGGGAGGCGGGGCGGGCGCTGATGCTCGATCACCGTGCCGGCCTGGAGTTGCTCCGGTTGTCGCTGCAGGACCTGCACTCACCGTGGTCCGGAGCCGTTGACGCGATATGCGCGACATTCCCGCCACTGGGTGGAGATGAGCGGGACGCCGTACGCCGGTTGGCAGCAGAGGGTCCACCAGAGGAAGAGGTGGGGCTCGCGCCGTTCGCCACACCCGAATTCAGTCCGTCCGCCGCGCAGGCTGGGGCGCCCGCGGCCGGCGGCCGTGTCTCCCTGCCGATGCCGAGCTTCCGTGGAGCCAGTCGATGAACGTGTTCCTGTTCGTGGTGTTTCCCTACATCTGCCTGACGGTCTTCGTGGTGGGCCACTTCTGGCGCTACCGGTACGACAAGTTCGGCTGGACCACCCGCTCGTCACAGCTGTACGAGAACAAGCTGCTACGAATCGGTAGCCCGCTTTTCCACTTCGGCATCATCGGGGTGTTCTTCGGGCACGTGATCGGGTTGGGGATACCGCAGTCCTGGACCAGCGCGGTGGGAATCTCCGAGCCGATCTATCACGTCGTCGCGCTGGCAGGTGGCGCTGTTGCCGGTGTGATGACACTCGTCGGAATGGTCATCCTGATCTATCGCCGCCGCACCACCGGACCGGTGTTCTCCGCGACGACGCGGATGGACAAGGTGATGTACCTCTTCCTCGGCACCGTGATCGTGCTCGGCGTCTACAACACGTTGGTCGCCAACGCCGCGGGCGCGTACAACTACCGCGAGGGCGTGTCGGTCTGGTTCCGCGGGATCTTCCGTTTCGACCTGCACCCGGACCTGATGGGGGCTGCTCCACTCGGATTCCAGATCCACGGGCTCGTCGCGATGGCACTCTTCGCGCTGTGGCCGTTCACCCGGCTGGTGCACGTCTTCAGCGCACCGATCGGATACCTCACCCGGCCCTACATCGTCTACCGCAGCCGCGACGATCAACTCGGCAATCAGCCGACGCGGCGTGGGTGGGACCGCATCGACTCCTGAGCCACAACGATCTTGTCCGCCGCGCTTCTGTGCTTCAGCGTTTCGGCCACTGCCAGGAGGGGGTGCTGAGCAGTCCCTGGTCACCCAGTTCGGTCTCCCCGTCGCGCTTCTGCAGGTGCAGCCGACCGACGCCGCGCCCGCTGGCATGCTCGATGCAGGTGGCCAGTTCGACGGAGTGCGTGACAACGATGAGCTGGGTAGTGGCGGTTGCTGCGGCGATCAGGGCGCCCAGGGCGGGGAACAGGTCCGGGTGCAGGCT
>JALYUK010000042.1 GCA_030853805.1 Actinomycetota bacterium
GCGCGGCATCGGTGATCGTAACGCGGTGGTGGGCCTCGTAGCGGTCGCGCAGACCCTTCAGGATCTCGATGGCGTGCGGGATCGAGGGCTCCATGACCTGGATCGGCTGGAAGCGCCGCTCCAACGCAGCATCCTTCTCGATGTGCTTGCGGTACTCATCCAACGTGGTCGCGCCGATGGTCTGCAGCTCACCACGGGCCAACATCGGCTTCAGGATCGAGGCTGCGTCGATGGCACCCTCGGCAGCACCCGCACCGACGAGGGTGTGGATCTCATCGATGAACAAGATGATGTCGCCGCGGGTGCGGATCTCCTTCAGGACCTTCTTCAGGCGCTCTTCGAAGTCACCGCGGTAGCGCGAACCGGCCACCAGCGAACCGAGGTCGAGGGTGTAAAGCTGCTTGTCCTTCAGCGTCTCGGGCACGTCACCGCGCACGATGTCTGCTGCGAGGCCTTCCACGACGGCGGTCTTGCCGACGCCGGGCTCACCGATCAGGACGGGATTGTTCTTGGTACGCCGCGACAAGACCTGCATGACGCGCTCGATTTCCTTCTCCCGGCCGATGACCGGATCGAGTTTGCCGTCGCGGGCCGCCTGCGTGAGGTTGCGGCCGAACTGGTCCAGCACGAGCGAACCGGCAGGGGTGCCTTCGGCAGCACCCTGGCCCACGCCCGCACCCTGGGGCTCTTTGCCCTGGTAGCCGGATACGAGCTGGATGACCTGCTGGCGGACCCGCGCCAGGTCTGCGCCCATCTTGACGAGCACCTGGGCCGCGACGCCTTCGCCTTCGCGGATCAGACCGAGCAGGATGTGCTCGGTGCCGATGTAGCTGTGGCCCAGTTGCAGACCCTCACGCAGCGAGAGCTCCAGTACTTTCTTGGCACGCGGGGTGAAGGGGATGTGGCCGGGCTGGGTCTGCTGGCTGGGTCCGATGATCTCCTGGACCTGCTCGCGGACGGCCTCCAGGGAAATCCCGAGGCTCTCCAGGGCCTTGGCCGCAACGCCTTCACCCTCGTGGATCAGACCGAGCAGAATGTGCTCGGTGCCGATGTAGTTGTGGTTGAGCATGCGCGCCTCTTCTTGGGCGAGCACCACCACACGCCGTGCGCGGTCGGTGAACCGTTCGAACATGTTTACTCCCTTAGGGCTGCTGCCGAAGTACTTCGATGCTATCCGCTGACAATGCCGCGTTGATCAACGCCATAGCGGATGTGTCTGCTCATCACAACGCCACCTACGGGCGACGTGTTCCTCGCAGGCGATGTTCGGGCGCCACGTTCGCCATGAGCGGAACACTTACCTGCCCTTACCATCGTCCCGTGACCGCTCCCGTACTCGTGCGTGCTCTCGAGCGCACTGTCGCCATTGACGCCCCTGACAGCCTCGCCGATGCCCGGTTGCGTCAGCAGTGGTCGCGCTGCCTGGTCGAAGGTGGAGAGCCCGCGCGGGGACATGTTCCCTACCTCGGGAAGTCGGGCGAGAATTCCACCGAGTACACCGTGACCTCCGGTGTCACCTTGCAGCTCATCGAGATGCGGGCAGGCGAACTGCTGATGCTGCACGCGGCGGGCATCGCCGATCCGCAGACCGGGGCGGTCACGGCCCTGATCGCGAACTCCGGCACCGGCAAGACCACCGCAGCCCAGCGACTGTGCGCAACCGACTTCGGGTACATCACCGACGAGACCGTTGCCGTCACCGCTTCAGGGGCTGTGCTGCCCTTCCCCAAACCGCTGTCGGTGATCGTCGACGGGGAGGAACACAAGCATCAACACGGACCCGACGAGCTCGGGTTACTGCCTGCTCCCCCCCACCCCACCTTGCGTCGCCTGGTGCTGTTGAGCCGCGACAATGCCCATGAGGGTCCGCCTCAACTGCGACAGGTCGACCTGCTCGACGGCATCCTGGAGATGCTCCCCCAGCTGTCCTACCTCACGAGATTGCCGGACCCGCTGGCGCTGATCGTGTCCCACGTGCGCTCCTGCGGCGGTATCCACCACCTGCTCTACCGCGACATCCAGGACTGTGTCCGGGTCTTGACCGAGCTGGCCGAGGCCGATCCGCAGGTCGAGGCCGATATCGAGCACTTCCCCGGGACAGGTGACGCGGCGGCCGAGGGGTCCGCATCCGCGTCCGCGTCCGTGCAGCAGACGGGACGAATTCGGCGAGGTCACTACGTCGATGCGATCCGTATCGACGACGAGGTGCTGCTCGTCAACGATGAGCGCCCCATCCGATGCACTGGCCTGGGCGCCACGGTGTGGCTGGAAACGCAGACCCCACGGTTGATGCAGGAGTTGCTCCAGGCCTGTATCGAGCAACACGGCGATCACCCGGACGCGGCCGAACTGGTGCAGCGCACCGTCGATGAGCTCACCGATGCGGGAGTACTGACGCGCAGCTGAGCCGGCCGCGCGTTTTCAGCTGGCTTTTTTCACCGTGGCTTTTTTCACCGTGGCTTTTTTCGCGGTGGCCTTCTTGGCAGTGGCTTTCTTCGCCGTGGCCTTCTTGGGTGTGGTCTTTTTCGCCGTGTTCTGCTCGGCAGTTTCCTTCGTCACGGGCACTTTCTTGGCGGGCGCCTCTCCGCGAGCCGCGCGCGCCCGGTCCACGCTCTGCTGCAGTGCAGCCAGCAGGTCGACCACCTGAGCGGAATCACCGTCATCGGTCTCGGCCGGGGCCGTGACCTCGCCGTCGCTGAGTTTGGCCCGCACCACGTCCTTGACAGCCTGCTCGTAGTCATCGACATAATCTGCCGGCTCGTAGTCACCCGTGAGGGATTCAACGAGCATCTGCGCCATCGCCAGCTCGGCGGGTTTGGTCTCGGCGCCCTCGTCCAGGACCGCGAACTGGGCCTGCCTGATCTCATCGGGCCACAGCATCGTCTGCAGGGCAATCACATTGCCGCGAACCCGCAGCAGAGCGACCGTCATCCTGGTTCGGATCGAAATGGTGACGATCGCCACCCGGTCGGTTTCCTGCAGTGCCGCGCGCAGCAACTCATACGGTTTGACCGCTGACTTGTCAGGCTCGAGGTAGTAGCACTTGTCCAGGAACATCGGGTCGATCTGGTCGCTGGGCACGAACTTGTCGACAGCGATCTCGCGGCTGCTGCTGGTCGGCAGTGCCGCCAGATCTTCGTCGGTCAGCACGACCATCTGACCGTCTTCGGTCTCGTACCCCTTGGCGATGTCGTCGTAGGCCACCTGCTCGCCGTCGACCGAACAGACCCGTTGGTATCTGATCCGACCGCCGTCCTCGCGGTGGACCTGCCGGAACTGCACATCGTGGTTCTCAGTCGCCGAATACAACCGAACCGGCACGTTGACCAGGCCGAATGACACGGCACCTCTCCAGATCGCTCTCACCAGGCAAGATTGCCCCATGCGCCCCATGCTCGCCACCCCTGCGGACCAAGTGCCGCGCGGACCCGCCTGGCAGCATGAGGTCAAATGGGACGGGATGCGGGTCCTCGCGGACGTCAGCTCGGGTACGTTGCGTCTCACGTCCCGTACCGAACGTGACGTCTCGAGCGCCTTTCCCGAGCTGCTGACCCCCGCCGCGGGCCTGACCGATCTGAGCGATGTCCTGCTGGATGGGGAAGTCGTGAGCCTGCGGGAAGGCCGCCCGTCGTTCGCGGCCCTGGCAACGCGGTTCAACGTAGGTGACACCGCTGCTGCAGCCGCGTTGGCGGTGCAGGCGCCGGTGACCTTGATGGTCTTCGACGTGCTCCGGGTGGCGGGCCGATCCGTCGTCTCGATGCCGCTGGCACAACGGCGCGAGATATTGGACGGCTTGATGCTGCACGGTGCCCGCGTCCAGGTACCGCCGAGCTTTGCCGACGGCGAAGATCTGCTGCGCGCAACCGTCGACCAACGCCTGGAGGGCATCGTCTCCAAACACCTGGGTTCGGCCTACCTGCCCGGCTCGCGAAGTGCGATGTGGCGCAAGATCGTGCATCGCAGCACCGGTTCCTACGTCATCGGCGGCTGGCGTCCGGAGAAGGATTCCCAACGGCTGGGGGCTCTCCTGGTCGGAACTCCCAGCGGTTCGCGGCTGATCTTCCGGGGCCGGGTCGGATCGGGTCTGGCAGGCAACGCGGGCGCCGCGTTACTCGAACAGCTCACCCGACGATCGCAGCTGCACAGTCCGTTCCTGGACCGGTTGCCGAGCGCCGACTCCCGCGACACGCAGTGGGTGGTCCCAGACCTGGTCGCCGATCTGAGCTACCACGGACTGTCCGAGGGCGGCCGGCTGCGGCAGCCTGTGTGGCGGGGTATCC
>JALYUK010000009.1 GCA_030853805.1 Actinomycetota bacterium
ATCGCGCGCCCTGCCGCCGGAGCCCACGGGTTCCAGCGGCGGGGCGCGTCTTCGTTGCCGGCGGGACGTGCCGGACGTGCCGACGGGGTAGTCGAGCGGGCCGGGCATACTGACTGCCCGTGGATACCTGGCTGATCGTGGGACTCGGCAACCCCGGGACGTCGTACTCCGGCAACCGGCACAACGTCGGCGCGATGGCCGTCGACGCGCTGGCCGACCGCGCGGGCGCGACTTTGAAGGCACACAAGGCGCGGGCCCGCGGCGCTCAGATCAGGCTCACTGGCACCGCGCGCGGTGTCCCCGGTCCGGCTGCGGTGATTGCGGTGCCGGGCACCTACATGAACGAATCCGGTGGGCCGGTCGCTGCGCTGATGCGGTTCTTCAAGATTGCGCCCGAGCGGCTGATCGTGATGCACGACGAGCTCGATATCGACTTCGGCGCCATTAGATTGAAGCGCGGCGGGGGTGAGGGTGGGCACAACGGATTGCGCTCCATCAGCGCATCGATCGGCACCAGGGACTATTTGCGGGTGAGGCTCGGTATCGGTCGGCCGCCGGGGCGGATGGACGCGGCGTCATACGTGTTGAAGGATTTCAACTCAGAGCAGCGCAAGGAATTGGACTTCCTGCTTCCCTCGACGCTGGACGCGGTGGATCTGCTGGTCGAGCGCGGCCTGTCCGAAGCTCAGAACGTCGTGCACGCCTGGTAGCCAGGCAGGGTAGGGCGCGCGCTGGGCCGGCGAGTCGGTGCGGTGCGCGCCTGTCAGACCGCTGGCTTACAGTGGAAACACACCCCACCTCTTTGAGTTCCGGGGTTTTTCGTGCTGTCGAACCGGAAGAATCCTGTGCGTCTTGACCCTCTGCTCGATCTGCTGGCCGATGACCCCGCCGTACGCCGTGTGCTGGACTTTCGCGGTACGGCCGATGTCGTCGACGTAGCTGCCGCACCCGGGGTTCGAGCTGCGATCCTCTCGCTGCTGACCCGCGATGGCGATGCGAAGCGGGTGCCGTTGCTGGCCGTGACTGCGACCGGGCGCGAGGCCGGAGATCTTGCCGACGCCCTGCGCAGCATGTTGCCGCAGCATGCGGTCGCGGAGTTCCCCAGCTGGGAGACACTGCCGCACGAGCGACTCAGTCCGCGCAGCGACACAGTCGGGCGCCGGCTTGCAGTGCTGCGGCGACTAGCGCATCCCGACGCGCAGGAGCACTCCGAGCACGGCCCGTTGGATGTGGTCGTTGCAAGTGTGCGCGCGGTGCTGCAACCGATCGCGCCGGGACTGGGCGATCTGCAGCCGGTCGAGCTGGGCCCGGGCGATGACGCCCGCCTCGAGGACGTCGTCGAAGCGCTCGCGGCGGCCGCGTATGCCCGGGTGGACATGGTTGAGCGGCGTGGTGACTTCGCCGTACGTGGCGGGATCCTCGACGTGTTCCCGCCCACCGAGGAGCACCCCCTGAGGGTGGAGTTCTGGGGCGACACCGTGGAGGAGGTCCGCTGGTTCAAGGTCGCCGATCAGCGCTCCCTGGAGATTGCCGATGGCGGGCTATGGGCGCCGCCGTGCCGAGAGCTGCTGCTGACCGACGACGTCCGTGAGCGCGCCCGCGAGCTCGCACCGGGCCTGCCCGGTGTGAAGGACATGCTGCTGAAGGTGGCCGAGGGCATTGCCGTGGAGGGGATGGAATCGCTGTCGCCGATTCTGCTGGGCGACGCCATGGTGCCGTTGCTGGACGTCCTGCGTGCCGAAACCCACGTGGTGCTGTGCGACCCGGAGCGCGTGCGCACCCGCGCCGCCGACCTGGTCACCACCAGCGCGGAGTTCCTGGAGGCCAGTTGGGCGAATGCGGCAGCGGGTAACACTGTGCCGGTGGATCTGCAGGGCACCCTGGGCACCGCGTCGTACTGGAGCCTCTCGCAGTTGCGCGACCATGCGTTGGTCACCGGTCGCCCCTGGTGGTCACTGTCGTCCTTCGCATCCGACGCCGAATTGGTGGAGTTTTCCGAGGATGATCTGCCGGGGGAGCGGATCACTCTGCATACCAAGGAGATTCCTGCCTACCGCAGCAACACCGAGAATGCCGTGCAGGATCTGCGCGGCTGGGCGGCCGGCGGCCAACGGGTGCTGGTCGTCACCGAGGGTCCCGGGCTGGCCAAGCGCGTGCTGGAAGTTCTCGCCGAAGCCAGCGTCGCCGCGCGAGAGCTGCAGGATCTCGACGTCGGCATGGTCGAGGTCGCCACCGGATCCCTCGGCAACGGTTTCGCCCTGCCGTCCAGCAAACTGGTGGTGATCACCGAGACGGACCTCACCGGCAGTCGCGGTAGCGCCAGTACCAAGGACATGCGGCGGATGCCGGCCCGTCGCCGCAACGTCGTCGACCCACTGCAGTTGCGCCCCGGCGATCACGTGGTTCACGAGCAGCACGGGGTCGGCAAATTCGTGGAGATGATGCAGCGCACTGTCGGTGGCGCGACCCGCGAATACCTCGTCTTGGAGTACGCCCCGTCCAAACGTGGCCAACCGGGTGACCGGCTCTTCGTGCCGACCGACCAGCTGGATCAGATCACCCGCTATGTCGGTGGTGAGATGCCCACGCTGAACAAGATGGGCGGCTCGGACTGGCAGACGACGAAGTCGCGTGCCAAACGGCACGTTCGGCAGATCGCCGGCGAGCTGATCCGGCTCTACTCCGCGCGAATGGCGACCGAGGGCCATCCCTTCAGTCCGGACACTCCCTGGCAGCGGGAGCTGGAAGATTCCTTCGCCTACGTCGAGACCCCCGATCAGCTCTCCAGCATCGACGAGGTCAAGGCCGATATGGAGAAGTCGGTGCCGATGGACCGTCTCATCTGCGGTGACGTGGGCTACGGCAAGACCGAGATCGCGGTCCGCGCGGCGTTCAAGGCGATTCAGGACGGGAAACAGGTCGCTGTCCTGGTCCCGACGACGCTTCTGGTGAAACAGCACGTGCAGACCTTCACCGAGCGGTATGCCGGGTTCCCGGTCATCGTGCGCGCTCTGTCGCGGTTCCAGACCGACAAACAGGCGCGCGAGGTGATAGAGGGCCTACGGACCGGCGCCGTCGACCTGGTCATCGGTACCCACCGGTTGTTGTCCAAAGAGGTGCAGTACAAGGATCTCGGCCTGGTGGTCGTCGATGAGGAACAGCGGTTCGGCGTCGAGCACAAAGAGCAGCTCAAGCAGATGCGCACGGCCGTCGACGTATTGGCGATGTCGGCGACGCCGATCCCGCGCACATTGGAGATGGCCGTTACCGGCATTCGCGAGATGTCAACTCTGGCAACACCACCGGAGGAGCGTCACCCTGTGCTCACCTTCGTCGGAGGATGGGACGAGAAGCAGATCGGCGCAGCCCTGCGACGGGAGCTGATGCGTGAGGGCCAGGTCTTCTTCATCCACAACAAGGTTGCCACCATCGAGAAGGCAGCCTCCAGGTTGCGCGAGTTGGTGCCCGAGGCCCGCATCGTGACTGCTCACGGAAAGATGGCCGAGCACCGGTTGGAAGACGTGGTCGTGGATTTCTGGGAGCGTCGCGCGGACGTGCTGGTCTGCACGACCATCGTGGAGACGGGTCTGGACATCGCCAACGCCAACACCCTCATCGTCGAGCGCTCGGATCTGATGGGGCTCTCGCAATTGCACCAGCTGCGTGGGCGGGTGGGCCGCGGCCGGGAGCGCGCGTATGCCTACTTCCTCTTTCCGCCCGAGAAGCCGTTGACCGAAACTGCCCACGACCGGCTGCAGACGATCGCCAGTCACACCGACCTCGGCGCGGGTATGCAGATCGCGATGAAGGATCTGGAGATCCGTGGCGCCGGCAATCTGCTGGGCGGCGAGCAGTCCGGTCATATTGCCGGTGTCGGTTTCGATCTGTATGTGCGGATGGTCGGTGAAGCTGTCGCAGACTTCCGCGGCGAGAAGGACACCTCGCCTGCGGAGGTCAAGATCGAGCTGCCGGTCGACGGGCATCTACCGCACGAGTACGTGCCCGGTGAGCGGCTGCGCCTGGAGGCTTACAAGAAGCTCGCCACCGTCGAGGACGAGCCCGGGTTGGCCGAGATCGAGGCAGAGCTGCAGGACCGTTACGGCACCCCGCCGGAGCCGGTACGCAACCTGTTCGAAGTGGCTCGGTTGCGGATCGTGGCGCGTCAGGCCGGAGTCGGTGACATCACTTCACAGGGTCGATACATCCGTTTCGGGCCAGTGCAGCTGCGTGAGAGTCAGACCCTGCGACTGCAGCGGCTCTTCCCGGGTGCACTCGTCAAGGTGAACCAGGCCCTGGTGCCGACGCCGAAAACCGCGCCGGTCGGCGGGGTGCCGCTGCGCAACCTCGAAGTGCTGCGCTGGGCTGCTGCCGTGGTCAAGGCCGTACTACTGGACGACATCGCTGTCGCTGCGCAGACCGCAAGCGCATGAGGTTGCGCCAGGCTGGCATGATGGCCAAGCCAGATTCTGCAATGGAGGTCTATACGTGAGTACGTCGCGTCGCGCCACAGGCGCTGCCGCCCTACTTGTCATGGTTACCGGTGTTGCCGGCTGCGGGAGCAGTCAGCTCTTCCACGACAGCACGACCGCGGCCAGCTATCAGGGCGGGAGAGTCAGCGTCGATCAGGTGGACCAGGCGGTCCAGGGCATCAAGACGGCCTTCGGGGCCAACGCCGCGACCTTCGATGCGAAGACGGCCATCACCTACCTGTTGTTCGCCGACGAGTTCCAGCGCGTCGCCGGTGAGAATGGCGGTGCTGTTTCGGCTGCGCAGGCACTCGGCGAGTTTGCGCAGCGCAAGGTGAGCAACCCCTCGACAGCAGCTGTCACTGCACTGCGCAGCAATATCGCGCTCGGCAACATCGGCCGCAACCCGCAAGGCGTCGCCGAGATCAACAAGTTGCTCCAGCAGCAGTCGGTGCAGGTCAACCCGCGGTTCGGCACCTGGTCCAAATCCAACGGCGTCATCGCGACGAACGAACCGTGGATCCTCTCCGCGAAGAAGAGCTGAGTATCGCCTCGGAGCAGCAGCCAGCAGGAGCTGGCGCGTCGCTGTTCATTCTGCTCAGTTCTCCACGAGTCCCCGCCGGTGTGTTGACGCGCTCGGCCTGGCAGGTGCTCACATCGGCTGATGCGATCTACGCAGCCGACCTGGACGACGGGCAGGCGGCGGCCGTCCTGACCAGCGGACTCACGGTTCGAGCGGTTTCGGACACGGCTCCCGCGCATATCGCGCAGATGCTGGCACACCACCAGGGCCAGGTGGTGTGGGTCGGCTCGACGGACGGCGACCCGGGCCTGACCGACGCGCTGGCGGCTGAGTGGACGGTGTCGAGTGACCCGCCCACCGTCGAGATGGTCGTGGGGTCCTGGGATCTGCCCGGCGCCCGACTCCTGGACGCGGTCACCGTGATGGACACGTTGCGATCACCGGGAGGTTGCCCCTGGGATGCCGAGCAGACGCACGACAGCCTGGCGAAGTACCTGGTCGAAGAGACCTACGAGACGCTGGAAGCCATTGAGAACCGCGATCGTCAGCATCTTGCCGAGGAACTGGGAGATGTGTTGCTGCAGGTGCTCTTCCACGCCCGCGTGGCCGCCGAGGACCAGCGTGAGCCTTTCGACATCGACGATGTTGCAGGCGCTCTGGTAGCCAAGCTGATCCGTCGCCACCCTCATGTCTTCGCTGATGGCGAGGCGAGTACGTCAGCTGAGGTCGAAGCTTCCTGGGAGCAGATCAAGGCAGTCGAGAAGTCCGATCGGGACAGTGCCGATCTACTTGCCGGAGTGCCGTCGAGCCTGCCGGCGCTACTCACGGCGCAAAAGCTGGTGACGCGACTGGCGCGGCGCGGTGCGGCGCCCGCATACGCCGACAGCACGGCGCTGGGCGCGAGATTGGTCGAGCTCGTGGTGGAGGCGAACGCAGCGGGCTTGAGCGCGGAGTCTTTGGTGCGACGTGAGGTTCACGACGTCGCCGCAACCTTCCGGGAAGCCGCCCGCGAGGTCTGAACCTCGCCTTCCTGAGGTGGTTCGTCTCATTGGCGGGTCGCGGCAGGGTGATCGGCGTAGCGCGGGCTAGGGTCGGAGCGTTCGTTTTCTGCCTCGTCCCAGGAGTGTTACCAGTGGCCACCATCGACGCAATTCTCGCCCGCGAGATCTTGGACTCCCGTGGAAACCCCACGGTCGAGGTCGAGGTCGTGCTGGATGACGGCACCGTGGGGCGGGCCGCGGTTCCATCCGGGGCATCGACCGGCGCTTTCGAGGCTGTCGAGCGTCGCGACGGCGACACATTGCGTTACCTCGGCAAGGGTGTGCAGGACGCCGTCGACGCAGTCGGGGAAGAACTTGCGCCGCACCTGCTCGGTTTCGAGGCCAGTGAGCAGCGGTTGATCGACGCCGAGATGATCGGTATCGACGGCACCGCCAACAAGGGCAATATCGGTGCGAACGCGATCCTCGGCGTCTCCCTGGCCGTGGCGCGCGCTGCCGCCGAATCGGCCGACCTGCCGCTGTTCCGCTACGTCGGCGGACCGAACGCGCACATCCTGCCGGTGCCGATGATGAACATCCTGAACGGCGGCTCGCACGCGGACTCCAATGTCGACATCCAGGAGTTCATGATCGTGCCGGTCGGGGCCGACTCCTTCGCCCAGGCGTTGCGTTGGGGCGCGGAGACCTACCACCACCTCAAAGCCGTGCTGAAGGAGAAGGGCCTGTCGACCGGCCTCGGTGACGAGGGTGGCTTCGCCCCGAACCTGGAGAGCAACCGCGCCGCGCTGGATCTGATCCTGGAAGCCATCGAGAAAGCCGGTTACCGACCGGGTAAAGACATCGGCCTGGCCCTGGATGCCGCTGCGAGCGAGTTCTACGAGGACGGCTCCTACCGGTTCGAAGGCGGTAGGAAGTCGGCCGAGGAAATGTCCGCGTATTACGCCGGACTTGTGAGCGACTATCCGCTGGTCTCGATCGAGGACCCGCTGCACGAGGAGGACTGGGCCGGTTGGACGACGCTGACCGGGCAGGTCGGCAGTCAGGTTCAGGTCGTGGGTGACGACATCTTCGTGACCAACCCCGAGCGCATCCAGCGCGGTATCGACACGAGCGCGGCGAACGCACTGCTGGTGAAGGTCAACCAGATCGGTTCCCTGACCGAAACGCTGGACGCAGTGACCTTGGCGCAGACCAATGGTTTCCGATGCGTGATGAGCCACCGGTCCGGCGAGACCGAGGACACCACGATCGCCGACCTGGCGGTCGCCACCAACTGCGGCCAGATCAAGACCGGCGCGCCCGCGCGTTCGGACCGGGTCGCAAAATACAACCAACTGCTACGTATCGAGGAAGAACTGGACGATGCGGCGATCTACGCCGGGTCCTCCGCGTTCCCCCGGTTCTCAGCCTGATCGGGCGGAGCACCGCCGATGCCACGCGATCAACGCACCTCCGGACCAGCGCGAGGCAAAGCCGCGTCCCGTCCCAGGGCTTCACGACCTGCAACGGGCCGTGGATCCCGGGACGGGCGGGGCGTGCGGATGCCCGTGCAGGCCACCGGCAGGGCTGCACGGGCGCGTCGAAATCCACGCTCGATGCGTCGCCTGACGGTCTTCGGCGCGCTCTTGGTGTTCCTCGCGGTGCTCATCACTCCGACGCTGCGCAGCTATCTGCATTCGCAGAATGAGATCGACGGCCTGCGTAGCCAGGTTGCTGCGCAACAGGCCGACATCACATCGATGCAGGCGCAGCAGCAGCGCTGGAACGATCCGGCCTACGTGAAGGAGCAGGCCGCGAAGCGCCTGGGTTTCGCCGCGCCGGGCGGCACCATCACGATTCTCGTCGATCCGAAGAGCGCACCGTCGAAGACCGGTGGCTCTGCAGTGGTCGACGCGGCGGCCGGTTCTGGGGCACACCCGTGGTACGGCCAGCTGTGGCAGTCCCTGGTTCGCACCCCACCCCGGTGATGTCGACCCCGGACGGCGACGTGCCGACCTCGATCGACGGCGCTGATCTGGTCGCCATCGAGCACCAGCTCGGGCGGGTGCCGCGCGGCGCTCTCAGCGTTGCGGCACGTTGTCCCTGCGGTTGTCCGACGGTCGTGGCCACGAGTCCCCGGTTGCCGGACGGTAGCCCCTTCCCGACGACCTTCTACGCGACCTGCCCACGGTTGACCGGCGCCATCAGCACCTTGGAGTCGCAGGGCATGATGCGGGAGATGACCGAGCGCCTCGGGCAGGACGAAGAGCTGGCGGCCGGTCATCAGCGGGCTCACGAGGACTACCTGCGCCGACGCGCTCAGTTGGGGCAGGTCGAGGAGATCGCCGGGGTTTCAGCCGGTGGTATGCCGACCCGGGTGAAATGTCTGCACGTGCTCGTCGCCCACTCGCTCGCCGCTGGACCGGGTGTCAATCCACTGGGGGATGAGGCGCTCGCTGCCCTACCCCAGTGGTGGTCTGCGGGCTGCTGCGCCCCGTCAGGGGAGTAACCCGATGACGCGTATTGCGGCGATCGACTGCGGCACCAACACCATTCGACTATTGATCGCCGACAGTTCCGAGCGCGTGCCCGGTGCTGGCACCGGCGGCCTGCACGATGTCGTGCGACGTATGCAGTTCGTCCGACTGGGCCAGGGCATCGGCGCCACCGGTCGAATTGCCCCCGACGCGATGCAGCGGACCCTGGACGCGGCACAAGAATATGCCGCGCAGTGTCTGCTGCTCGGCGTTGAACGGATCCGGTTCGTGGCCACGTCCGCCTCCAGGGACGCCGCGAACGCCGATGAATTCACGGCAGGTGTCCGGGAGGCTTTCGCGAGGTGGGGAGTGTCTCCCGAAGTGGTACCGGGCGACGTGGAGGCGCAGCTCAGCTTCCGGGGAGCGACCGGTGCGCTGCTCGCGGCAGATGTCGCGGCCCCCTACCTCGTCGTGGATCTCGGTGGCGGATCGACTGAGTTCGTCCGAGGGTCGCGCTCGGTGCAGGCGGCGCTCTCGACCGATATCGGTTCGGTACGACTCAGCGAGCGGCATCTGAGCGCCGACCCGCCCACGGCCGACCAGATCGCTGCCGCAACCCGTGACATCGACGCTGCCCTGGACAGGGCTCAGGACGTCGTCGGATTCGACCAGGTTGCCACCCTCGTCGGACTCGCGGGCACGGTGACCACGGTCTTCGCGCATGCACTGGAACTACCGGCGTACGACCCGGAGGCCATCGACGGGGCGACGCTGTCAGTGTCGGATGTGCTGGCCTCGTGTGCAGCACTGGTTCGCGCCGACCGGCGGGCCCGCATCGCAATGCCGTTCCTGCATGAGGGTCGAGTCGACGTCATCGCTGCCGGCGCACTGATCTGGAGCCGGGTCGTCAGCCGTGTCGCGCAGCGGGCGGGCATTACGCAGGTCCGCGCGAGCGAAGCCGACATTCTCGACGGCATCGCGCAGTCGGTGCTGGACCGCCACTGACGTCGCAGCTATCCTGTCGTCGCCCTTGTAGCCCAATCGGCAGAGGCAGGCGACTTAAAATCGCCCAAGTGCGGGTTCGAGTCCCGTCGGGGGCACCATCCGTCGATTCTCACGATCCTCAGGCCGCGGGCGTTGCCGTGCTCGGCGACAGATGCGCGGAAAGCCACGCGAACGCCTGAGGCAACACCCTGCGATAGTCCGCGAAGTTGTGCGCACCGCCCTGTACGACGATCAGCTGGGACTGCATCGGCGGGCGCACCAGGCCGATGAATCGTCGGGTGTCTGTCAGCCCGTCAGAGCCACGCTCCAGTGAACCGACGCTGGCCAGCACGGCGATGGGCGGAATGGGCAGGTGCCGCAAGCGCCACTCGGGATCGTTGAGGTTGCGCAAGCTTTGCGATCCGCCCCACAGGCTGCCGGTGTTGTAGTCCCGGGTCGCTTGATAGTTGCCGGACAACGAGACGACCGTATTGAACATCTTGGGCGCCATCATTGCCATCTTGGTCGCGCAGTATCCGCCGGTCGAGTGACCCATCAGGCCCCAACCAGACGTTGTGGTGCGCAGATTGGCTTCAATCATGGCCGGGACGTCCTGCATGAAATACGTCGCTACCTGGGGTCCGTGGGGCACGTTCGTGCACTCGGTGTCCCGGGGAGGCACCAGGGCCGGGTTGAAGAAGACCATGATCATCGGCTTCGCGGTGCCTTTGCCCATGGCGGTGAGAAGCGCATCCGGATACCGGATGTTGCGGATGAGCTGCTTGACGTATCCGGGGTATCCGGTGAAGACCTCGACGACCGGGAAGTTCGTGTTCGCGTATTTGGGCTGGAAGTACTGCGGGGGCAGGTAGACCAGAGCGTCGGCGTTCAACTTGGATTTGACGCCTTTGATCTCCACCGAGCCGACCTGACCTTTGGTGGCGTACTGATTCGGGGTGGACCACGAGGTCGGGCTCAGGCCTGTCGGCCGGCCTGCTTTGGGATTCTTGGCCGAACCCTTCTTCGGGGTGGCGGCGTTCCATGAGGCGCCACCGGCTGCGGTCGCGGTCGTCAGCGTGGTGCCGCCACCGAACAGGTCGTTCCATGATCCGTAGAACGACCCCCAGTTGTTGACAGCTACGGCCGCCACCAGGATCGCGAGGGCCTGCGCGAGCACCACCAGGAATGCCCGTTGCGCGGTGCGGGCCAGGATCGGACCCCACCGCGGTTTGTAGAAGATGGCAGCCCCCGTCGCCACCACGAGTGCCACCGCGAGCAGCGTGAGAAAAAGTCCCCCAGTCAAAGCCATTGCAAGAGGGTATGAGTTTGATGTGAGAATTTGATGAGAGGACCACGAAGAACAGCTGATCCCAGGGCAGATCCGGCTGGTTCCGGGGCCGAACGTCATTGGCTGGCCGGGCCCGGGGCTGCGTCGGCGGGCAGTCGTGGACGCCGGTCGTCCTAGAATATGAGCAGGCGTGTGCCGCTCAGGCAGACCGTTCGGCTTCGGAGGAGCAATGTCCAACAACCCGGTGTTCTCGCGGTTCGATCGCGAGCTGTCGCAGGGCAAGTACGCCGAATTCGGTCAGCCGCGGTTCGGCCGACGCGGCCAAGGTGCGCCGTATCAGCCGCCGGCTCGCGACCCGTACGGCGCTCCGGTGGCCGGCTACGGCCAACAGGCCCCGCAGGGCTACCACCAGGCTCCAGTCCCTGATAAGGGCCAGCAGCAATGGGCAGGTGCACCGGGTCCTGCAGCCAGTGGTCGGGCCATGACCCTTGACGATGTCGTGGTCAAGACACTGATCCTCTTCGCGATCCTGGTGGTGTCCGGTATCGCTTCCTGGTTCGTCTCCGAGGGCAACCGGTCCGTGGGCGTGGCGCTGTGGATGGGCGGCATGGTCCTGGGTTTGGGTCTCGGCTTCGCGATTGCCTTCATGAAGAAGGTGTCGGTACCGCTGATCCTGCTCTACGCCGTCATCGAGGGCGTCTTCGTCGGTGCCGCCAGCCAGTTCTTCAACTCCATGTGGCCCGGCGTCGTGGCGCAGGCCCTGCTCGGCACCGCATGCGTATTCGTCGCGATGTTCGCAGGTTGGAAGTTCGGCCTGGTGCGAGTTACCGAGCGCAGTCGCAAGATCTTCTTTTTCGCGGCGATGGGTTACCTGTTGTTCGGAGTGGTCAACGTGGTGTTGTCCTTCACCGGGGTGCTGGGGCAGTTTGGGTTCTTCGGGATGGGCGGCATCGGCATTGCCCTGTGTCTGCTGGGTATAGCGCTCGCGTCCTACTCGTTGGCGGTTGACTTCGATTCGATCACCCGTGGAGTGCAGGCCGGGCTGCCCGAGAAGTACTCATGGCTGATGGCGCACGGCCTCATCGTGACGATCGTCTGGCTGTATCTGGAGCTGCTGCGGTTGCTTGCACGGATGCGGAACTGAAGTCCGCCCCGTACGACCAAGGGTCGGCATCGCTGATGCGGTGCCGACCCTTCGTCAAACGGATCAGTGCAGGTGTTGTGCCCTCAATGCAATTGCGCCAGCAGCTCTTTCAACTGGTCGACGACCACGGCGCTCGGGACGGAGCCGGTGTGGCATGCGTCGTAGACCGCCACCGTCAGCTGGTCGATAGCGACAGCTGGGCCCAGATCCGGGAGCGCAGACGTCGTTTCTGACGAAGTGGCGCTCAGGTCGACCCACTGCTGTGCCAGCCGGCGTACCACGTCGCTTCGTCGCTGCGCGGTGGCCAACGGCAACTGACGCCATCGCCCGGTTACCCGGTCGAGTGCCGCGCGCACGCCGTCGGGCCGGGGGTCTTGCAGGGCCGCGGCCCCATCCGCAGCATCGCCCGTCGACGCCGTCACGAGGTGGCGTTCGATGGGCCGACCCTCGGGTCGTGTGGTGTGGGTGGCTGCAGGTCTTGGACCGCCGCGGTATCCGGCGGGATCGTTGCGGGCATCGCAGTGCGGTGACGTCGTAGCAGCACCGCCCAGCGACCTTGTCGCCCGCGCTCGTCCCCGCGCACCTGGGTGCCGACAACTTCGGTACCAGGATCGCGTGCTGCGTGCATGGCGGCTACCGAGACCGGGTTCACCCCTTCACCGCGGCGGACGTCCGGGCTGCGACCGGTGTCCACTGATACGAAGCCGAGTGAGTCCAGCACGCTGGGAAGCAGCGCCGACGCGGCTCGGGCGTAGCCAGCGGCGGAGGGGTGGAAACGATCCGCGCTGAACATCACCTGCGGGATGTTCTGGAACTCGTGGCCCAACAGGTCCCCCAGCGACACGGTCCGTCCGCCGTGCTCTACGACTGCGACGGTCTGGGCCGCCGCCAGATCGCGAGACCACCGTCGGGCGAGTTGACGCAACGGCTGGGGCACCGGGCGGACGGCGCCGAGGTCGGGACAGGTGCCCACGACCACCTGCGCGTCGGCGGCGCGTAGCGCGTGGACCGCCGAGGCGAGGTGTTGCACTGAAGTCGCTCTCGGTAGCCGATTCGCGACGTCGTTCGCGCCGACCATGATGATGCAGATCGCGGGGTGTGGCACCAGCGACAACGCTTCATCGACCTGACGGTCCAGGTCGGTTGAGACAGCCCCGATAACGGCGACGTTGGTCAGTCGCACCGGTCGGCCGGAAATGGCGGCGAGCGCGTTGGCGTTGACCGCGCCGACCGTCTGACTGGGAATGTCCGCTCCGAGCCCCTTGGCACTGGAATCACCCAGGACCAGCAGGTCCAGTAATTTGCCCGGGCCGGACCCGTAGGTGCCCTGGTCATCGGGTGCGCCGTCGAAGTGGTGCCCGACCAGGCGCCGCGCCATTGCCGCTTCACCCCTGAGGACCGCCCAGCCGGTAACGGCGATGCCTGCGGCGCTCACGGCGCCGATGCCCCCGCCGTACGCCGCGCGGGAGGCGATCTTGCGTGCTCTGCGCGCTCTGCCCATCTGCGTGCGTACCTCCCTGACGGCGAGCCTCGATGCTGGCGTGACCTGTTGGCTCGATGGTCTCACTCGTTCGGTACGTCCAGGTGTCCAGTAGTCGAAGAGCCTGCCACGATGGGGACATGAGATACGCCGAACATATTGCCGACCTGGTCGGTAACACCCCGCTGGTCAAGCTCAACCGCGTGACTGAGGGCATCGCTGCGACTGTCCTGGCCAAGGTCGAATATCTCAATCCCGGTGGGTCGGTGAAAGATCGGATCGCCCTCGGGATGATCGAGGCCGCTGAGGCATCTGGTGCGCTGCAGCCGGGCGGCACGATCGTGGAGCCGACATCCGGCAACACAGGAGTGGGACTCGCACTCATCGCGCAGCGCAAGGGGTACAAGTGCATCTTCGTGTGTCCGGACAAGGTGGGCGAGGACAAGCGGCGGGTGCTGCGGGCCTATGGGGCCCAGGTCGTAGTCACCCCGACCTCGGTGGCACCGGACCACCCTGACAGTTACTACTCGGTTTCGGACCGGATCGCTGCCCAGACGCCCGGAGGGTGGAAGCCTGATCAGTACTCCAATCCGCAGGGGCCACTGGCGCACTACCGCACGACGGGTCCCGAGATCTGGGCCGACACCGACGGCGAGCTGACCTCGTTCGTGGCAGGCGTCGGTACGGGGGGCACCATCACCGGCACCGGCCGCTATCTGCGTGAGATCTCAGCCCACCAGGGTGAGCGCCGGGTGAAGATCGTCGGCGCGGATCCGGAAGGGTCGGTCTACTCCGGTGGCGACGGACGGCCCTACCTGGTGGAGGGCGTCGGAGAAGACATGTGGCCGGCGGCGTACGACCCGAGCGTGGTGGACGAGATCATCGCGGTTTCCGACGCTGAGTCGTTCGCCATGACGCGACGCCTCGCCGAAGAAGAAGGGCTGCTGGTCGGCGGATCGTGCGGGATGGCAGTCGTCGCCGCACTACGCCACGCCGCCACCCTGCCGGCCGAGGCGACGGTCGTGGTCCTGCTGCCCGATTCCGGGCGTGGTTACCTCGCGAAGATCTTCGATGATCAGTGGATGTCCTCCTACGGGTTCCTCAGTGCCCATGGTGAACGCACGGCGGGGGAGTTGCTCGCCAACAAGGCCGGGGGGTTGCCCGACCTCGTGCACACACACCCGAGTGAGACGGTCCGGGACGCAATCGCGATCCTGCAGGAATACGGGGTCTCCCAGATGCCTGTGGTCAAGGCCGAGCCGCCGGTCATGGTGGGTGAGGTCGCAGGATCTGTCAGCGAGAGGTCGTTGCTGGATGCCCTGTATGGGGGAAGAGCCAGTCTGACCGACCCGGTAGGCAGCTTCATGGAGGCGACGATGCCTTTGGTGGGCAGCGGCGAGTCGATCTCCCAACTGCGCACCCATCTGGCGTCATCGGATGCTGTTCTGGTGGTTGCGGATGGCAAGCCAACCGGCGTGCTGACGCGGGCCGACCTGCTCGGGGAGTTCGCCGTATAGGGCCAATCCCGGTGTTTACCAGTGGTTTCGGGCCTTCTGCGCGCCGATTTGCCAACGTCGCAGAAGGTGCCGTACTGTTCCACATGTCGCAGCAACACAGCGGCAGAGCGAGTTTGCAGAGGGCATAGATCACCTGCTAGATTCACTCTTGTTCGAAGCCAAGTGCGCGAGGACCTCGGTCTGACGCCCAAGATTTCGGATCAAATATGACAGCTTCAGTTTCGGGTGCAGATCTTGCACCCGCGGCAGATGCGCGATCGTTTTTTGATAACTCAACAGCGTGTTGAATGATTGATGCCAGATTAATGTTTGGTTGATGTTGATAGAAGTTATTTCTTTGATGTCAGCTGGGTTCGGATTTTGCAAGAAGAGTTTTTTTTGGAGAGTTTGATCCTGGCTCAGGACGAACGCTGGCGGCGTGCTTAACACATGCAAGTCGTACGATGATGCCG
>JALYUK010000082.1 GCA_030853805.1 Actinomycetota bacterium
GGCAATGAGTTCAGCGGCCATCAAGGACCGCCAGGCGAACGCCCATCCCTGTTTGAGGCCCGTGACATAGGCAGGCAGGGCTGCGGGCAGCAGCACCGAGCGCATCAGCTCCAGCCTGCGCGCACCCAGAACGGTGCCTGCCTCGCGCAACAGAGGGGGCGTCTGATCCAGCCCACCGATCAGTCCGTTTGCAATCGATGGCACCGACCCCAGCAGCACGACGGTGTAGATCACTCCCGGACCTCCGGGGAAGATCACCAGGGCGAAGGGCACCCAGGCGACTGAGGGCAGCGACTGCATCCCCGACAACAGGGGTGCGACACCGCGGCGCAACAGGCGCACCTGGCCGACCACAGCGCCCAGCACGGTGCCGATCAGTACCGCCGCGGCGAAGCCGATGAGGCCACGGTGCAGGCTGATCCAGGTTGCGTGCAGTGCAGTGCCGTCCGCTATCGAGGACCACAATCGACTGCCGACCACCGACGGGGTGGGCAGCACCCAGGTCGGCCGGATTTTGCTCAGACACACCGCCTCCCACAGCGTCACCAGGACGGACAACACGACCAGCGGCGCCAGGAACGAGGACACGACAACCCGCCGGGGACGAACGCCCAGGGGCGAATCCAGGGCGTCGAGTCCATCGCTGAGATCGGCCAACTGCACCGGCGTCTCCGACGTGATCTGCTCAGGCATACGCATGTCGACCGATCTCTGCGCGCAGCGCCGCCGTGATCTGCGATATCAGCTCCGGCACCTCATCGGCTGTAATTGCGCGAGTGTCCCAGGTCTGCAGTACGCGGCCTGGGCGCGAGGACAGCAGGACGATTCGCTGGCCGAGCAGGACCGCCTCCCGAACGTTGTGGGTGACGAACACCACTGACAGCTGATCCGTGCGCCACACAGCCAACAGCTCCTCGTGCAACAGATCTCGGGTGATCGCGTCGAGAGCAGCGAACGGTTCGTCCATCAGCAGCAGTCGCGCACCCTGCGCCAGACTGCGCGCGAGAGCGATGCGTTGACGCTGCCCGCCGGACAGTTCGTGGATCGAGCGGTGGGCCACATTGGCCAGCCGCACCGACTCCAACAACCGACGACACCGCTCTGGGCGTGCTTTTCGTGCAACCCCGGCAAGTCGAAGGGCGAGGTTGATGTTGCCTTCAGCGGTCAACCAGGGCATCAGCGCCGACTCCTGGAACATCAGCGCCGGTTGCCCGCCCACTGCGTGCACCTGGCCTTCGCTCGGGCGCTCCAACCCGGCGAGCAGCCGCAGCAGTGTGCTCTTGCCGCAGCCGGAAGCCCCGAGGACGGTGACGAACTCCCCCGGCGCGACGTCGAGGTCGACGCCGTCCAACGCGAGCACTGCATCCGGGCCGTGCCCGTAAATTTTGCGAACGGACCTCATGCGGGCGGCGTAATCCTGGGTGTCATCGGTGGGCTGCCGTTGTGGCTGCGCGGTGATGCTCATCTGGTTCCCCCTGTCGTGACATCGAGTCCAGCGTCGGAAACTGTTGGTAGGCGTAGCTGCTGCAGAACGCGGTTGAGCACGCTCAGGTCGAAGATTCCGCGCAGGTCCGGAATTTCCGACAGCACGCCGACCTGCACGGCGTGCCGCGCCAGCGTGCGCAGAGTGGACGCGTCGGGATCCCAGCCAATGTGGACGTCGGCCAACGCCGACCTCAGCACCGCGTCCGGCAACCGACTCCCGGTCAAGGCGATGAGATCTGTGCGCAACAGTCGTACTGCGCGCGATCGATCGCGGGTGATCCCACGGGTGGTGGCCACCTGCGCCGTCAACAGTGCCGAGACGGTGTGCGGGTACTTCCGCAGGTAATTGGCCGAGACGACCAGATCTGTCGTGGCGAAGGTCCCCCGCGGCCACAGGGAGCGCTCGTTGACCAATACCCGTCCGCCGGCTGCGACCAACCGGGCAACCCACGGTTGCGGCAGCCACGCGGCGGCAACCCGCCCTCTTTTGAACAACGCAAAGGTCATCGCGTTGCTCTGTGACACCAGATCTACGGTGCGCGTTCCTGATCCCCGCCAGGCCAGACCATGAGCCGTCAGGTAGGACTTCAACGCAATGTCCTGCGTGCCGCCCCGCTGCGGATCCGCCACCACCTGACCCGCCAGCTGGGACACGTCGCCGATATGGGGCTGGACCACCAACCCCGCCCCACCGGAGGCCGCACCCGCCACGATCCTCACCGCCTCGCCGTTACTGCGTAGGAACGCCGTGATGGCCGGGTTCGGCCCGATGTAGGCCGCGTCGACCACACCGGCAAGCAGTGCCCGCACGGCGTCGGGACCGGCCGCGAAGATCTGGGTGCTCAGTTTCGTGGCGCCGAGAGTCCGTCGGTAACTTCCGTCGCCGATCCCGATCACCGGGACGGCATGCGCCACATTGGCGAAATACCCAAGTCGCAACTGGGCGGCCTGCCCCGGTCCGGCGACTACTGGTCCATCACCGATGGATGCGGCGGCTGCCGATGTGCTGTCCATTCCCGTGGCGCCGCAGGCGGTGGTGCCGATGCTGAGGAGCCACAGCAGCAGGCCGGCGGCCCAGCGGGGCGCGAGTCGCGCAGTTGTCATGAAAGGTCCTCGGGCACCTGGGGTCGCGCGGCTGCACAACAGACGGAGGAGAAGCGGAAAGGTTTGGATCGCGACTCAGGCCACCGATACGCCCAGGTCCGCACCGGCCATACAGGCAGCGAGGGTGGCTCCGGTGGCGGGGTCGATGATGACGAAAGCTCCGGTCGTGCGCTGACTGCGGTACTCGTCGATCGCCACGGCTGCCGCCAACTGCAGAGTGCATCGGCCGATGTCATTGAGCTGCAGCGCTGCCGAGCTGTGCGACCACTGCAGATCGTTGACATTCCACACGTGGGTAACGGGCCCGAGCATCGCGCGCACGGTCTTCGTGCCCGCCTTGACCAACACTCGCTGCCGCACAGTGGAGGCCGCGTCGCCGAGCCAGGTGACCACCGCGTCCAGAGATCGAGTGACTGCAATGGGCTCGGTTGTCGTGAGCACCTCTCCGCGGGCGACATCGAGCTCGTCCGTGAGGCGAATCGTCACAGACTCTCCGGCGACCGCGATCTCCTGCGGGCCGGTCGGTGTGTCAATCGCCAGTACCCGCGAAGTGGTTCCCGACGGGCTAGCGTGCACGACGTCACCCACCCGAACGCGCCCAGAAGCCACCCGTCCGGCGAGGCCCCGGTAGTCGGGATACGCGGGCGTCCGCGGCCGGATGACCAGCTGTACCGGCATCCTGAACGGCTCATCCGTATCGTCGTGCTCGGTCCCGAGGTCTTCCAGCAGTGACAGCAGCGTCAGGCCTGCGTACCAGGACGGCGCGGGTGCGGCCACTCCCTCACCGGTCAGCGCACTGATCGGTACGGCAGTGACCAGACCCAGCCCGACCCCTGCGGCAATCTCCTGTAACTGGACCTCGACTTCATCGAAGCGTGCCTGCGACCAGTCGACCGCGTCCATCTTGTTGACCGCAAAGATCACCCGCGGCACTCGCAAGAGAGCCAGGAGCGCCGCATGACGGCGGGTCTGCATCGAGGCTCCGTGCCGTACGTCGACCAGGACGACTCCTGCGTCGGCTGTTGAAGCGCCGGTGACTGTGTTACGGGTGTACTGCAAGTGTCCAGGAGTATCGGCAAGAATGAAACTTCGCCGATCGGTGGCGAAGTAGCGGTAGGCGACATCGATGGTGATGCCCTGTTCCCGCTCGTCGCGCAGGCCATCTGTCAGCAACGCGAGGTCCATCTGGGTCGCGCCCCGGTGTCGACTCGCCGCCTCGACCGCGTCGTACGTGTCCGCGAGGATCGACTTGCTGTCGTGCAGGAGGCGGCCGACCAGAGTGCTCTTGCCGTCGTCCACCGATCCTGCGATGACGAGACGTAATGGGACATTCTGTAGTGAACTCATTAAAAATATCCCTCACGTTTGCGGTCTTCCATCGCCGCTTCGGACAATCGGTCATCGGCCCGCGTCGCACCGCGTTCGGTCAAGCGGCTGACCTTCACTTCTTCGATGACCTGCGCCACCGTGCTCGCGTCGCTCTCCACCGCTCCGGTGCACGATCCATCGCCGACGGTTCGGTAACGCACCGTGCGCGTACTCAGTGACTCAGCACCACGGGGACCGCCCCACGGACCAGGAGTCATCAGCATCCCGGCACGGTTGAAAACCGGTCGCTCGTGGGCGAAGTAGATACTCGGCAGTGAGACGTTCTCTGCCTCGATGTAACGCCATACGTCGAGCTCGGTCCAGTTGGAGATCGGGAAGACGCGAGTGTGTTCACCGGGCGCGTGGCGCCCGTTGTAGATGCGCCACAGCTCTGGGCGTTGTCGCCTGGGATCCCACCCCCCGAACGCGTCGCGGATGGAGAAGATCCGTTCTTTGGCCCGCGCCCGGTCCTCGTCGCGCCGTGCCCCACCCAGCAACGCATCGAAGCCGTACTCAGAGATGGTGTCCAGCAGCGGGATCGTCTGCAGCGGGTTGCGGGTACCGTCGGGGCGCTCGACGAGGCGACCGTCGGCAATCCACTCTTCGACCTTGGCTACAACCAGCGTCACGCCCGCTTCCGCGACGATGCGGTCCCGGAAGTCGATCACCTCGGCCAGGTTGTGGCCGGTATCCACGTGCAGCAGCTTGATCGGTAACGGGGCGGGCCACAGCGCCTTGAGCGCAAGATGCAGCACGATCGCTGAATCCTTACCCCCGCTGAACAGCATTGCCGGGCGGTCGAATTCAGCGACCACCTCACGGATGATCTCGATCGACTCCGACTCCAGATCACGTAACGCGGCTAGGTGGGCGGCCGTTGTCGACGCTGTATGCACGCTCATGCGACCTCGCTCTCATCGGTGATCTCGCGGTTCTGGCGGGCCAAGCCGAGCAGGGCGTCGACGGCCTGCCCCAGCGGGACGTGTGCGGTGTCGATGCTCATCTCGGGCAGTAGTGGCGGTTCGTACGGGTCGTCCACACCCGTCATCGCAGTGAGCTCGCCGCGAGCCGATCGGGCATACAGACCTTTGACGTCCCGCTCCCTGCAGATCTGGAGCGGGGTCGATACATAAACCTCGCGATAGGTGATGCCTGCACCGAGATGCTGATCACGGACGGCGGCGCGGGCCCGTTCATACGGGGCAATCACCGGCACGATGACGGTCACCCCATGCCGGGCGAGCAGCTGTGCGACGAAGCCCACCCGGCGTACGTGGGTGTCGCGGTCGGCACGGCTGAAACCTAGCCCGGCAGACAGGTTGGTACGCAGTTCGTCACCATCGAGTAACTGCACCGGCACCCCATCCAGGTCGAGCCGCACGGCGAGCGCCTGAGCGATCGTCGTCTTTCCCGCGCCGGACAGTCCGGTCAGCCAGATCGTCTGCCCGCTCATAGGTGGATCCCACATTCGACCTTGTCGACGCCGACCCATCGTCCGGAACGGGCATCGGCACCGAGCGCGACCCGCGCGGTGCAGGGCGCGCAGCCGATCGACGGATACCCCTGGGACAACAGGGGGTTCATGATGACGTCGTGCTCGCGCACGTAGTCAGCGACCTGCTCATCGCTCCATCCGGCCAACGGAGCAAGTTTGATCCGATCACGACGCTCGTCGAATGAGACCACCGCGGTGTCGGCGCGGGACGCACTCTCGCTGCACCGCAGACCGGTCGCCCACGCGTCGTAGCCGTCAAGGGCGTCATCGAGCGGATGCCTTTTCCGCAGGGCACAGCACAGGTCCGGATCCCGATCGTGCAACCGCTCGCCGTACGTCACATCCTGCTCGGCAACGGTCTGCGCGGCGTGCAGGGTGACGACGCGGACCGCGTACTCGCGCTCGACCTGATTGCGAACAGCCAGTGTCTGCGCAAAGTGATAGCCGGTATCGAGGAAGAGCGCATCGACGCCGGGGAGCACGCTGCTGGCCAGGTGCAGCAACACCGTGTCCTGCATCGACGCGGCGACAGCAAATCGACTCCCGAATGTGTAACCCGCCCACGCGATGACCTGCGACGCGCTGGCATCGTGCAACTCCCGCGCGCCATCCGCCGCGAGGTCGCGCAGTGTTGTCGTGGCGGTCATGATGCTACCGACCCACGAAGTCCGTGGAACTGCACCACGAACACCCGCAGGCAACTGCCGCAACTCCATGCACCTCGGGGCTCGACTTCGGGACGCAGATCCTCCTCCGCGCAATACGGGCAGTGGAAGGGCACGACGCGGTTGTTGGCGCTCATCGCAGCGAACTTTCTTCGGCGCGCACGGCCCATTGAGCGAACCGCTCGTCGGGCAGGCGCTGTTCATCGAACCGGCGAGCTAGACGCTCGACGTACTCCCCCAGGTCGTCCGAGGTCACCTTCAACGAGCGCAGCTTGCGACCGAACCCGGCATCTAAGCCGAGTCCGCCGCCCAGGTGCACCTGAAAACCGGCGACCTGCTCACCCGCGTCGTTCGTCACGATCTGACCCTTGAGGCCGATATCGGCCGTCTGAATGCGGGCGCATGAATTCGGACACCCGTTGAGGTGGATGGCGATCGGCTGGCTCAGTGCGAGGTCGTCGAGACGTCGCTCCAGTTCCTCGACCAGCGTCTGCGCCTTGACCTTCGTCTCGACGATGGCGAGCTTGCAGAACTCCAACCCGGTGCAGGCCATCACCGAACGGCGCCACACCGAGGGCCTCGCATAAAGCCCTACAGCCGCGATGGTCTCGATCAGCTGCTCCGTGCGCGCCGGCTCGACGTCGAGCACCACGAACTTCTGGTGGGCGGTCAGTCGAACGCGCCCGGATCCGGCATCCTCCGCCGCATCCGCGATGCTGGTCAGCACTGTGCCCGACACGCGCCCCGCGATCGGAGCGAAACCAACGTACTCACGTCCGTCGCGCTGGCGGTGTACACCGACGTGGTCCAAGGTCTGGGCCGGCAGCTCTGCCGCGGGACCATCGGGCAACGCGTAGCCCAGGTACTCCGTCTGCAGCACGTCGCGGAACTTCGACGCGCCCCAATCGGTCACCAGGAACTTCAAGCGGGCGCGATGCCGCAACCGGCGGTAGCCGTAGTCGCGGAAGATACGGACCACGCCGTACCAGACTTCTGGAATCTCCTCGAGAGTCACGAAGGCACCCAGGCGCACAGCGAATTTGGGGTTGGTGGACAGGCCGCCACCGACCAGGAGGTCGAAGCCGGGGCCGAGGGTGGGGTGGATGACCCCGATGAACGAGACATCGTTGATCTCCGGAGCTGTGTCGGGCAGCCACGAGATCGCCGTCTTGAACTTGCGCGGCAGGTTGGACAGCTCAGGGTTGGCAATGAACCGGTCGCGGATCGCCTCGATGGCCGGGGTGGCGTCGATGACCTCATCAGCGCTCACACCCGCCACAGGTGACCCGAGGATCACCCGCGGCACGTCGCCGCAGGCCTCGGCGGTCGTCAGGCCGACGGCCTCCAGCCGCTGCCAGATCTGCGGCACATCCTCGATACGGATCCAGTGCAGCTGGATGTTCTGCCGGTCGGTGATGTCAGCGGTGTCGCGCCCGAACTGGGTGGACAGCTGCGCAACGACCCGTAGCTGGGCCGTCGTGAGCGTGCCGCCGTCCACTCGAACCCGCAGCATGAAGTACTCATCGTCCAGCTCCTCGGGGGCGATGGACGCGGTACGCCCGCCGTCGATGCCCTGTCGACGCTGGGTGTATAGCCCCCACCACCTCATCCGGCCACGCAGGTCAGAGGGGTCGATCGATGCGAATCCCTGCTTGGCATATACCTGTTCGATACGTGCTCGGACGTTGAGACCGTCATCTTCCTGTTTCAACGTCTCGTTGCCGTTCAGGGGCTCACGATCGCCGAGCGCCCACTGTCCGTTGCTGCGGGTAGTCGTCGTTGTCGTCATGAGGCATAACTTTGCATTTGGATTAACCAAACACAAAATGATGTCATGTTTGTCTCATCGATCGAGACGGCCGTCTCGCCTACGATCGTGGGGTGAGCAGCCCCGCGATGCCTCGGTCTCGACGTGCGGTGCTGGTGGGAGTGGCCCTCGCCGGAGTGGGCAGCGTGTCCGCATGCAGCGTCCGCCTGCAGCGCGACGCACCCGCGATACCAGGTATCCGAACCCAGGGTCCACCACCTGATACTGCCGCCTTCCACGCCGCGCTGGCTTCATCTCTGGGTCTGCAGAACATCGCAGTCACCGAACCCAAGCCATGGGGGCCACGCCTGACAGTGATGCACCGCCAACAGGTGACCCGCCTGCTAGCGGTGATGAGATCCAACGGGATCAGCCCGAGCATGCCGAGCGCCTCGCCATCAGCCAGCCCCTCGACGAGCACGAGCACGGCGGCTCTGGGGTATGCCGAATTTCTCGGCGTCGACACCCAGGCGCTGCAGAACGTCCGATCCAGCACGCCGACGAACACCGCGATGTTCGCCGCCCTGTTGGCCTCCTACACGGCGGCCGCCACAGTCGTCGGTCCCGCGCCTGCCTGGGTTGGGCTGCAACCAACTCAAGGTATGGCGGTCACTCTGATCCCCGCGGTGCGACGGGCCGTCTATGCACTCGAAATTATCGCCGCGCGCACTCCGGACAAGGATCGTTACCTGGTCGGTTCCTCCGTGCTGATCATGTCGGCGCAGCGCTCCCGGTTGGAGAAGGCAGCAGGCGCCAGCGCCCCGCCCGCGCCGCTGAGCTATCGCCTGCCCATCGCACCGATAAACCCAGCCACCAGCTCTGCACTCGCCCGAACCGTACTGGCAGCTGTTTCCCAGGCAGCTGCCCGATCGGTGGACGCGCATCATGGATCCGTCGATGTGGTGCGGGCCGTGGTCCGCGAATGGGCTGAACCGACGGCACTGGGGTGGCGTTGGGGAGCGCCGCTCGCACCGTTTCCCGGCCTCGCCTCGTGAGCACCTCGGCACGCGATATCCCGGTAACTTTCTCCGCTTCGATGGGTGGGCGACCCGCTGCAGATGGACCGGACGGTGCCACGTGGCTTGCTGCGCTGCCCCGCCTGATCGATGAATGCGTCGATCAGTGGGGTCTGCTTCTGGAGGGCACACCGACCCACGGGCAGTGCGCCCTCGTCATACCGTGTCGTTGGCAAGGTCAGGACGTCGTGCTCAAAGTGACGTGGCCACATCCCGAAGCCCGGTTCGAGCACCTGGCCTTACGACGCTGGAATGGGCGCGGCGCCGTGCAGTTGGTGGCAGCCGACCCGACACGGTCGGCGCTACTGCTGGAGCGACTCGATCGATCTCGCGATCTGCATGCGTTGCCGATCATGCAGGCATGCGCTGCGTTGGGCGGGTTGTACCGAGAACTGGACGCCGCCCCGGTCGCCAGAGTCGCGGACCTACCCACAGAGGCTGCCCGCTGGGCTCGAGAGTGCCGCGCCGGCTCGCCGCGGGTGCCGCGCCGGATGACCGAGCAGGCGGCATCTCTCCTTCGCGACCTTGGCCCGGGTAGCCGCGAAGATCTGGTGCACACCGACCTGCATTACGCGAATGCACTGGCCGCGCAGCGCGCGCCGTGGTTGGCGATCGACCCCAAACCCATCAACGGCGAGTGGGAGTTCGCGGTGGCACCGGCGCTGTGGAACCGTTGGGAGGAAGCGCTGCAGGCGGACAGCGTACGTGCCCACCTGCGTACCCGGCTCGAGATCGTCTGCGACGTGGCAGGCCTGGATCGGGACCGTGCGCGCGGCTGGTCCTTTGTACGGCTGGTGCTGAATGCGCTGTGGGAAGCCGAGAAAACCCTGCCATATCAGGACGCGTTGTCCTGCTACATATCCGCAGCTAAAGCAATGCAGGAGTGATCAGACCCCTAGCACCTACTTGGTCTGGCTGGAAAGCACCTGCTGGAAAGAGTTGGGGACGGTGAGCAGGGTCTTGTAGTCCGGGCCGGTGTTGGACAGCTGCTTCCCATTGAAGAAGAACGTGGGGGTTCCGTTGACGTTGGCCTTGTTTGCGGCGGTCTGGGTCGCTTGCACGTAACTCTCGTATTTCTTCGACGTCACGCAATTGTCGAAGGTCTTCTTCGCGGCACCGGTTATACCCGCGGTCGCCCCGAATCCTTCGATCTGAGCTTGGGTGTAACCCTTACCCTCCTGCGTCGGTTGTCCCGCGAAGTTGGCTGTGTGGTAGGGCTCGAACTTTCCGGCGTCCGCTGCGCAGAACGCCCCGTTGGCAGCCAACGTGGAGGCATTGTTCTGCAGATTGGTGTCCAGGAAACTCAACACATGGTACGTGAGCTTGATCGAGCCCGCCTTTGCCATAGCCATGATCTGCGGGCCGTTTGCCTTCTCGAACTCGTTGCAGATCGGGCATTGGAAGTCTTCGTACACATCAACCGTCGGTACCCCGGCCTTGGCAACACCCGGATAGGGATTGATGCCCTTGCCACCGGCGATGGCGCCCTTCGGCAACGCGCTGTTGGACGCGTTCACATTGGTCTTCTGAGACTGCGTGACCAGAACGGCGCCGCCAGCTGCCAGCAGCACCACAACAGCCACGACAGCGGCGATCAGTGCCCTGGACGGGCCCTTGGGTGGTGCAAGAGACTTGATTTCTGCGGACCGGTCCGGACGACTCATGCCGCGGAGTGTAGCCGGGGCAGATATGTGCTCAGCGGTCCCACAATGCCCGGTCGACACTGAGCCTGGTCACGGGAAAGAGCACGAGCCAGACCGCGCACAGCAACAGCGCGACGTCCCGCGCGATATCCAGGGCGTAGCTCGTCGTAACCGCGGTTCCCCCGCCACCGAAACATCCACAGTCGATCGAGATGCCGCGAGCCCACACCGAGACAATGCCGGCGATGAACGCCGTCATCAGCAAACCGCCGAGAACCGCGATCCAACGGGTCAGCAACCCGACGATCAACAGCACCCCGAGAATGATTTCGAAGAACGGCATGAACACACCCCAGATGTTCGCCAGGTCGTACGACAGAATCTGGAACGCGCGGGTGGCCTGTTGGGTCTGGGCGATGTGTTGAGCCTTGTCCACCCCCGCAACCAGGTACGTCGCTCCGAGGATGAGTCGGGCAGCGACGCCTATCCACTGGGTGATGGTCGTTGCACCGATCCGCGAAACACGGTTTGTCGTCGTCACGGGGTCATCGTAGGTCTGCGGGCTAGGTGAGCCCCCGCCGTGAGGGGCTGACCCACCCAACGCGGGGCCACTATCATCCGCTCATGCACCCAGAGAACCGTGCGCCTCGCTCCTCACCCCGTGAGGCGCTGCGCCGCTCACCACGCTGGCTGAAGGACGCCCTCGGTACGTCCGCCACCGCGGGCATGGTGGTTGCTGCGCGCCTGACTGACGGAAAGGGACGACGTACTACCGACCCGGAGTCCGCACTCAACGACGCGTGCGTAACCGTCGTGGTCAAGACCTTCCTGCGACCCGACGTCGCGCGTCGCCTCGTACGGTCGCTGCGCCGTCAGTTCGGCGGGCGCATCGTGATCGCCGATGACTCGCGGAAGCCGATGACCCACCACGACCCGCTGGTCGATGTCGTGGCGCTGCCCTTCAATTCCGGGGTGGCCCATGGGCGCAACGCCGCCCTGGACATGGTGACGACCGAGTTCATGCTTCTTGCAGACGATGACACTGTGTTCACCGCCGCGTGCGACATCACCGCGGCACGCACCTACCTGCAGGAGAACCTCGAGGTCGACATCGTCGGTTTCAGCCTGATCCACCTGCCCAAACGCTACGTCGCGAGCTCAGAACCTGCCCCGTTGTTCCCGGGACACAAGGCTCCCTTGCGGGCCCACGACCACCTCATCGGTGGTCTACCGGTTCGCCACAAGATCGACCAGGTCTATCTCGCGAGAACCGAATCCATCCGCAAGGTCCGATGGGACGAGCGGCTGCGAATGGTGGATCACCGCGACTTCTTCTCCCGGGCGAGCGGCGTCCTGATCACAGTGCTGGACGAGGGCAACTTCCTGTATCACGCGCGCACGCCGTTGCGGAAGGAGTACAACTCCTACCGCAACGACGTGAATGCCGACCTGATCAAGCTCGCAGAGATCTGGAGTTCGCAGCCCGGCTGAGAGCCATGGTCAGCTCCGGCCCAGGGTGACGGCACCCGACAGGGTTGCTCAGTCCTTGCGCCCGACTTCGGCCACGACCTGGGCCACGGCGTCCTGCACCGCAACCTCACGGCGCTCGCCGGTACGACGGTCTTTCAACTCGACCACACCATCGGCCAGGCCGCGTCCGAGCACCAGGATGGTCGGCACGCCGATCAGCTCCGAGTCCTTGAACTTCACGCCCGGCGAGACCTTGCGCCGGTCGTCATACAGAACTTGAACACCCTGCGCCTCAAGGGCATTCACGATTTCGTCGGCCTGCACGAAGACCGCCTCGTCCTTGCCGGTCGCCACGACGTGCACGTCAGCGGGAGCGATCTCGCGCGGCCAGATCAGGCCGATGTCGTCGAGGTTGTCCTCGGCGATGACACCCACTGCGCGGGTGATGCCCACGCCGTAGGACCCCATCGTCACCGTGACGAGCTTGCCGTTCGAGTCCAGCACCTTCAGCCCCAGCGCCTCGGCGTATTTCGTACCGAGCTGGAAGATGTGGCCCATCTCGATGCCTCGGGCCAGCGAGAGGGTGCCCTGCCCTGACGGGCTGAGGTCACCTTCGCGGATCGTCGCCGCCTGGATGGTGCCGTCGGCCTCGAAGTCGCGCCCGTGGACCAGATCGATGACGTGGCTGTCGTGCTCATCGGCGCCGGTCACCCAGGCGGAGCCGCGCGCGATCAGCGGGTCGAGCAGGTAGCGGATGCCGCTGGCATTGCCCGTTCCCAGCACACCCGGTCCGATGTAACCCTTGGTCAGACTCGGGTTGGCCGCGAAGTCCTTCTCCTCGAAGGCAGTCACCTCGGCCGGAGCGACCTTGGCCTCCAACCGCTTCGGGTCGACGTCGCGGTCGCCGGGTAGACCGATGGCGAGCGGCTCACGAGTACCGTCCGGGAACTGCAGCATCACGATGACGTTCTTCAACGTGTCCGCGGCGGTCCACTCGCGACCATCGGAGCGCGGATGGTCGGCGTTCAGGGCTGCTACCAAAGTGTCGATGGTCGGCGTGCCGGGCGTGTGCTCGACGTGTGCCGGCCCGGCCGTGACGTCCACCTCGGGCGCCTGCGGGATCCGAACGGCTTCGACGTTCGCGGCGTACCCGCTCTCGTCGCGCACGAAGGTGTCCTCGCCGTGCTCGCTGACCGCGAGGAACTCCTCCGAGGCCGAGCCACCCATTGCGCCGGAGTCGGCCTGCACGATGACGTATTCGAAGCCGAACCGCTCGAAGATCCTGATGTAGGCGTCGCGGTGCAGGTCATAGGACTTCTGCAGCCCGGCCGCGTCGATATCGAAGGAGTAGGAGTCCTTCATGATGAATTCGCGACCGCGCAGGATGCCACCACGCGGGCGGGCCTCGTCGCGGTACTTCTGTTGGATCTGGAACAGGCTGAGCGGCAGGTCCTTGTAGGAGGAGTACGTGTCGCGCACCGCGAGAGCGAACATCTCCTCATGTGTCGGACCGAGCAGCATGTCTGTGTCTCTGCGATCCTTCAGCCGGAACAGGTTCGGGCCGTATTCGTTCCATCGCCCGGTCAACTCGTAGGGCTCGCGAGGCAGCAGCGCAGGGAAGCGCACCTCCTGTGCGCCCATCGCGGTCATCTCCTCGCGGACGATGGCCTCGACCTTGGCCAGGACGCGCATCCCGAGCGGTAGCCAGGTGTAGATGCCGGGCGCCACCCGGCGTACGTATCCAGCACGCACCAGCAGTTTGTGACCCGGCAGCTCTGCATCGGCCGGGTCCTCGCGCAGGGTTCGCAGGAACAGGGTCGACATGCGTAGGGCCACGGCGCAGCACTCCTTCAGATGATGAACGGGACGTGGCCGAGGATATCCGCCCACGACCGCAGACCCCGACACCTTTTCCCCGGTTTTCCGTCCCCATCGCCCAGCGGCGGCGTCCGCTTCCCAGCGGCGGAGTTATATGTCCTCCACTGGATGGTGGAGCCCGCCGCTCGACGCGGGCTGGGGATAACTACTGCTGTGCCACCGTCTCGAAGAGCACCATCTGACGATGCAGCAGTTATCCGCGCAGGTGCAGGACAACTCAGACGGCACCTCACAGTCATCGACGATGCCCGAGATCTTCACCCACGAAGTCGTAGAACGGCTCCACTCTGCGGACGACAGCCCGGGTAAGGGTCCAAGCCCGCGGTGGTTCCACGCGCGACGCGACGCCTACATCGACCTCTCGGCCTGGGAAGGTCTCAATGCTGATGATCGACACCTCGTGCTGGCGCACATCGCTTCGACGGCCTCACCATCCGATCGACTGATCAGCCATCGAACTGCAGCGATCGCCTGGGGGATCCCCATCATTGGGAAAGCACCGAAGGACGTGGACATGTTGGACGTCGACGACTCGACGGGTGAGGGTCATGGGATTCAGCGGCACCGCACGCAACATCTGCCCGAAGCGGTCGAACACCTCGGCCTGCGGCTCACAGATCCCGTCCGAACGGCGGTGGATCTGGCCCGTTGTCACCCGCTGGCGACGGGACTCGCTGCCATGGATGATGTGTTGCACCGCTCGTTGGGCACCCGTGATCAGATCCGGTCCGAACTGGACAACATCCCCAAAGGTGGCCGGGGCCGACGTCGCGCCCACCTTGCCGCCGCGCTGGCTGACGGCCTCGCAGAGTCGGCCGCCGAGTCGTTGAGCCGAGCCCGCCTGTACGAACTCGGCATGCCCAAACCGCAACTACAGGTGCGCTTCGATGATTCGGCCGGGTTCGCCGGAAGGACCGACATGTACTGGCCCGAGCTGGACACCATCGGTGAAGTCGACGGGCGCAAGAAATATGACGTCGCACCGGGCTCGACGGGTGAGGAGGCGGCACGTGCTCTCTGGCGGGAGAAGCGACGGGAAGACCGCCTCCGCCACATCGTGCACCGAGTCGCGCGCTGGGGCTGGGACGACGCCATCAGCCCTGAGCGATTCCGAAGGGTACTGGTAGGTCATGGTATTCGACCGCGGCGGGACCCGACGTGGATCACCACCTCATGACCTACCCGTCGAGCGGCGGGCAACACC
>JALYUK010000129.1 GCA_030853805.1 Actinomycetota bacterium
CAACCCGAACAGCGGTTTCACGAGTATGCCCGGCACGCCCGGCGGGAACCTGAAGTAGCAGTACATGCCTGACGCCGAGAATCCTCATGCCGGTCAAGGCATGGTTGTCCTCGACATCGGTGGCGACGTTGGTGCTCTCGTCGTCTCCATGCCGGCCGAACTGGTCGGCATGGAGATCGAGATCTGCCCAAGCGGAGCTCGCGGTGGTGTGCCTGATGAAGGGGCCGACTGGTGGGACGGTGACTGGCACTCAGATCATCATCACGACCACTCGGAAGCCGATCATCAGCATGAGCACCAGGCTGCATGGCCGCACGTTGCGGTGATCGCACGACCGTCACCCACGGGCACGCAAAACAGCGCTGTCTACCCGGGCTTGAAGGAAGGCACCTACGACTTGTGGGTGCGACCTGACGGGCCGACTACCTTGACGGCCAGCGTCAAAGGGGCCGAAGTCACCACGGCCGACTGGGTCTGAGCTTTTAAAAACACACGATGGTTCCGAACGGATCGGCTTAAATGCTGATTTGTTCGGGACCATCGTGCGTTGGCGCGCCTGAGAACGTGGCGTTGTGCAACCGCTCCTGGTTTTCCCCACCGTCCACCGGACGACATGTCGTACGCTGCGAAAATGGCGAAAATGGCGAATATGGCACGTGGCCTGCGGAGCGAAGTCGAGTTTGCAATAACAGACCACTGCAGCTCGGGCGTCCTGAGAGGAACGCGGTGAACTCGGCGCCGTTCGTGCAACCCGCGACGGACCCCCCGACTCGCCCCACCTTGTCGGGCTCTTTCGGGATGTCGGCCACGACGCACTGGGTGGGCTCGGCGACTGCCCAGTCAGTGCTGGAGCGCGGTGGCAACGCGTTCGATGCGGCGGTGGCGGCAGCGTTCGTGCTGCACGCTGTGGAGCCACACCTCAATGGACCGGGTGGTGATCTCATCGGGATCATTGCGCCACTGGGCCGGGACCCACAAGTGGTGTGCGGGCAGGGACCCGCGCCCGCAGCGGCGACCATCTCGGGGATGCGAGCCGACGGCATCGATGAGGTGCCGGGCGCCGGCGCACTCGCAGCGACGGTGCCCGGTGCGGTGCCGGCCCTGCTGTGGATGCTGGAGCGGCACGGCACCTGGGAGCTCGGCGACTGCCTTGCCTACGCGATCGGCTACCTGGAGGACGGACACCCGGCGGGTCCGCAACTGAGCAGAGTCATCGGGGCAGTCGAAGCGCTGTTCCGAACCTCATGGCCTTCGTCGGCCGACATGTGGTTACTTGAAGGCCGTGCACCGACCGAGGGGGAGTGCATCACGAACCGGGGGTATGCCGCGACGCTCCGGCGCCTCGTGCAGGAGAGCGAGCGCGGCGGCGACACCAGGCTGACCCGCGTCCGCGCTGCGGGGCGGATATGGCGCGAAGGGTTTGTTGCGCTGGAAATTGCGCAGTTCGTGGGGCATCCGCACCTGCATTCAGACGGGCGCGAGCATCGTGGCCTGCTGCAACGCGGCGACCTGAGGGCCTTCGAGGTCAGTAGTGAGCCGCCGCTATCCCTCGATTTTCGAGGTACGACGGTCCTCAAACCCGGTTTTTACACGCAGGGTCCGGTCATGCTGCAAGCGCTGGCGATCCTTTCGCATTTCCCGGATGACCGCATCGACCCGTCCACCGCGATCGGGGTGCACACCATCACCGAAGTGCTCAAGCTCGCTCTGGCAGACCGCGACACCTATTACGGCGACGCACACGGTCAGGATGCCGCGCCACTCGGCCTGCTCGACCCGTCGTACTCGTTGCGTCGGGCAGCGCTGATCGGCGACACGGCGTCGCTGGAGTACAGACCGGGCACCGACGTGCCTGGATCGCCGATGGGTCAGGTGCCGCCGTTGCAGGAGACACCGCGCGAGCCTGCCGACCCAACAGCCGGTGAGCCGACGGTCGCCCGGAACGGGGAGACCAGGGGCGACACGTGTCATGTCAGCGTGGTGGACCGATGGGGCAACACCGTCGCGCTCACCCCGTCGGGAGGGTGGCTGCAGTCCTCGCCGACGATCCCAGCCCTGGGCTTCTGCCTCGGCTCACGACTACAGATGACGTGGCTGGATGAGCGCAGCCCCAGCGCGCTCGTGCCGGGCCGACGTCCGCGTACGACGCTGAGCCCGACGATGCTTGCGCGCGGCGGCCAGGTGGTTGCGGGTCTGGGCACCCCCGGTGGTGACCAACAGGATCAGTGGCAGCTGCTCTACCTGTTGCGGACCCTGGTCGGCGGCTACCAGGCGCAGCAGGCTATCGATGCACCTACCTTCCACACCACGGCGGCGGTCGGGTCGTTCTGGCCGCGCACGTGGACACCGGGTGGATTGGTCGCCGAGGCACGTCTGGGCACGCGCGTGTTGGACGAGCTGGAACGACGCGGGCATCTCCTCACGGTCTCCGGCGGCTGGACCCTGGGCCGACTGTGTGTGGTTACCCGCGACCCGGCGTCCGGCCGGGTCGGCGCAGCGGCCAATCCGCGGGGCGCGCAGGGGTACGCAGCCGGTCGTTAGGCGCTCATCCGGTCACGTGCGGGTCCGGCCGTAGATCTGTTGTCGTGGATCTGTTCAGGCCGGGTCGGTGTTGCGGAACAGGTAAATGCCGACGGTTTCGCCGCTGACCGCCACGTTCTGGCCACTGACCAGGAAGTTGGCGCGACTGTTCTCCCCGGTCACGACGAACACATAGCCCACGTGTTCGAGCTTCCAGCCGATGGCCTCGATCGCGGCCAGTGTTCCGGCGTGGCTTTGAGTTCTGACGTCTTTGGGCACGGCAGTTGCGCCGAAAGGCATCGGGTCGCGCTGGGAGAAGCCGACCTGGAGTTGGATCTCGAAAAAGCCCTGGCGCTCCTCTTTGGCGGCGACAGCTTGTCCGATCGGTAGGTCGATCGCGGCTTGCCGGTTGGCCTCGGTCCGTGCACCCTCAAGCGCTAGTCTGCGCTTCTCCGACAGCGCGGCGAGCCTACGCGCGTCTGCTTCTTTGTCTTCGCGACTGGTGCCGAACGCCATGTCATGCCTCCCTGGGAATGTCGTTATCTTTGCGGAATTGAGTGTCCTCTTCGGCGGATGGTGGTCAGGACTGCCGTGTCGCTGGAGGCGGGGACCGGGGCTCCCAATGTCGGTGTCATCACCGAACTGAACGTTCGGGTTCGCTGCGCCCAGCGCTGGCCTGGGGGATCCGTGGGCATACTTGGCACCGATGGAAACGATCGAGGGCTGCGCGGATTTTGCCGGTATCCGTGCCCGTGGCGTGCTGGAGGTGCGTCATGACGTCGCGGCGCTGGACGAGCCCGGTTTCTGGGTCGTCGTCGATACCTTCGAGGGCGAGTTGACGGCCGTACGGATGGCGCACGTGGTCCGGTTCGAGGAGCCGGTGGTCGCCGGGACCATCGAGCCGCTGGTGATCGACCCGGAGCTGAGCGCATGGTCCTCATCGCTGGACCAGGCTGCCTACGAACGCAGCGTGCATGACGTGCGCGACCTGGTGGCCGCGGGCGAGATCTACCAGGTCAACGTATGCCGGGTGCTCAGCCGGGTCGTACCTACCGACTTCTCGATGGCCCTGCTGAGTCAGTTCGTGCGGCAGGGCAATCCGGCGCCGCACGCGGCATTCATCGATATTCCGCAGGCGCGGCTGGAAGTGGTGTGCGCCTCACCCGAGCTCTTTCTGCGACGCGAGGGGGAAACGTTGTGGTCGGCGCCTATCAAAGGCACCGCGCCGAACGCCGAAGAACTACTCCCGAAGGACCGCACCGAAAACGTGATGATCACCGACCTGGTCCGCAACGATCTTTCGGTGGTGTGCCGGCCCGGCACCGTCGCGGTGGACGCGCTGCTGATGCCGCAGTACAACCCCGGCCTGGTACACCTGGAATCCACGATCTGCGGATCGTTGGTCGATGGAGCGACGTGGAGGGAGATCCTGGGCGCCACTTTCCCGCCGGGATCGGTATCGGGTGCGCCGAAATCGAGCGCTCTGAACGCTATCCACGATCTGGAACCGGTCGAGCGCGGACCGTACTGCGGCGCAATCGGCTGGGTGGAGAACGTGCCGGACCCGGGCAGCTCGAGTGCGCCGCGTGGAGTGGGTGGGGGTCACTCCCAGCAGACGGCATCGTTGTCCGTGGGGATCCGCACGTTCTGGTTGGAACAGGATCGTGGCGGCAATCGTTGGCTGCGGTACGGCACCGGTGCGGGCATCACGTGGGGTTCTGACCCGGAGAGTGAATGGTGGGAAACTGTCCTGAAGGCGCGGCGCCTGCTGGCGCTGGCGGAGTCGGTGATCGGGGCAGCACAGTGACATGGCAGCGCGGCGACATTGGCAGCACGGCGACATTGGCAGCACAGTGAAGAGGTCGGCGTTATGAATATCCGGGTATGGGTGGACGGTGAACGCGTCGATGACACGCCGAGCCTGAGCGCACTGGACCACGGTGTCACGGTCGGCGACGGCGCCTTCGAGACGTGCAAGGTGCTCGACGGTCACGTGATCGCTCGATCGATGCACCACGCCCGGTTCAATCGCACCCTCGCGGGTTTGAAGTTGCCGTCTGCTGATCGGGACCGGCTCGACGAAGGAATCGCGGCCGTCCTGAGCGAGCCGATGGCGCTGGGGAGGTTGCGCTACATGGTGACCGGGGGAGCAGGGCCGCTGGGTTCGGGGCGCTTGAACTCCCCGCTGACCTACATCGTCACGGCTGGCGAATCGCAGCCTTCTGCGGCCAGTTGTGCGCTGGTCACGTTGCCGTGGGTTCGCAACGAACGAGGCGTGCTTGCCGGTTTGAAAACGACGTCCTACGCCGAGAACGTTGTTGCGCTGGCCTACGCAACGGAACGCGACGCCGACGAGGGGATCTTCGCCAATACGATGGGCGAGCTGTGCGAAGGTACCGCCACCAACATCTTCGTTGTCATCGACGGTGAGATCCTGACGCCACCATTGGCTTCTGGCGCGCTGCCCGGAATCGGCCGTGCACTGACGCTGCGGTGGTGCGCGGCGGCCGGTATGCCGATCCGGGAGGTCGCGATGCCGCTGGAGGTGCTCACTCGCGCCGACGAGTTGTTTGTGACGTCGTCGCTGCGAGACGTGCAGGCCGTACACGCTGTGGACGCACGCACCCTCACCCCTGGACCTGTCACCGCCCAGGCTGCGCGCGTGTTCGCAGATGCAGTGGCGCAGGATGAAGACCCCACCCCCTGACCACCGACACCGACACCGACACCGGAGCTATGTCCATGAGTACGCCCGTCAAGAATCATGAGGGATCCCGGGAGGCGACGCCGGCCCGATGGGCCTGGCAGCGCAAGATCCGCGCCAACCACACGGCCTATTTCATCTACCGGATCTTCATTGCGGTATTCGGTCTGGCGATCGTGGTGGGGGGCATCATCCTGTTGCCGCTTCCAGGGCCGGGATGGGTCATCATCTTCGTCGGATTGGGCGTATGGGCCTCAGAATTCGCGTGGGCCTCGCGGCTGCTGAGGTTTGCCAAGGACAAGGTACGGTCCTGGACCCGCTGGCTCGGGAAGCAGAACATTCTCATCCGCGGCCTGGTCAGCCTCGCTGTCGTTGCGCTCGTACTGGGATGCATCTACGGGTACCTGCTGTGGCAGGGCGTACCCACCTGGTTGCCGTCGTTCATCACGACACCGCTGGTGAGGCTGCCCGGTCTCTGATCCGCACCGCTGCGCTCAGAGCGTGCGGGCGATCAGCTCCTTCATGATCTCGTTGGTGCCGCCGTAGATCTTCTGTACCCGTGCTGCGGCATAGGCCCGCGCGATGGGGTATTCCAGCATGTAGCCGTAGCCGCCGAAGATCTGCAGGCACTTATCGATGACCTCGCACTGCTTCTGGGTGGCGTACCACTTGGCCATTGAGGCTGACGCGGCGTCTAGTTCACCTTTGAGGTGCTGCACGATGCAGTGGTCCACGAAGGTCCGCACAGCCCGCGCCTCGGTGGCGCACTCGGCGAGCACGAACCGGGTGTTCTGGAACTGCATGAGGTTGCGACCGAACGCCTCACGCTCCTTGGCGTAGGCCACAGTCTGCTCTACCGCGACCTCCATCCCCTTGGCCGCGGCGACTGCGATGATAAGTCGTTCCTGCGGCAGTTGCTCCATCAGTTGAGCAAATGCCTGGCCTTCTTCGCCGCCGAGGAGGTTCGCGGTGGGCACGCGCATATCGCCGAAGAAAAGCTCGCGGGTGTCCTGACCGGGCATCCCGATCTTCTCCAGTACCCGTCCGCGCTCGAAACCCGGTAGATCATCGGTCTCGGCAACGAGTAGCGACAGGCCCTTGCCGCCGGCTTCGCCGGTGCGGACTACGACGATGATCAGGTTGGCGTGCGAACCGTTGGTGATGAACGTCTTCGAACCGTTGACGACGTAGTGGTCGCCGTCGAGTCGGGCCGAGGTCCGTAGGTTCTGCAGATCCGATCCGGCACCGGGCTCAGTCATCGCGATGGCTCCGACCAGCTCGCCGGAGACCAGGCCGGGCAGCCACCGCCGCTTCTGCTCCTCGGTACCGTAATTGGCGATGTAAGGCGCCACGATCGTGCTGTGCACGCTGTAACCGAAAGCGTCGTCGCAGGCCACGGCCTGCTCTTCCATCACGACGGCTTCGTGCGCGAAGGTGCCGCCGCCGCCGCCGTACTCCTCGGGTAGTCCGATACACAGCAACCCGGCCGATCCGGCGGCGTTCCAGAACTCGCGGTCCACCTGATGCTGCTGTGCCCACTTCGCGTGATGAGGCACCGACTCCTTGGTGAAGAAGGTGCGGGCCAGGTCGCGGATATCGTCCAGGTCCTCGGTCATCCACGGGGAGCGGTAGGTGCTGGTCAGCTGCATGTCAGGCCTTTTCGTCTCGTTGTGCGTTGTCCTGGTGCGCGTCGCGTGTCATGGGGCTGCCCGGTGTTCTGACGGCGGCGATCGGCAATCCGTGCTCTTTGCCCCAGGCGTCCCACTCCTCGGCGGTGCGCGCCTTAAAGGCCGCCGCGAGATCGGCGCGACTGCCCTCGACCCCGAGCCGTGCGGTCAGACCCGCCCAGAAGTGCGCTTCGAGAGCCGCGACGGCGATGAATCCCCGTGCGGTGTCGTAGATCCCGTAGGCGGGCAGGGTGCCATTGAGGAACCCTTCCGGCCCGGTCATCCCATGTGCTGCAGGCTGCGCCATCGCCAGTGCGACATCGCTCAACGCAACCTCACGGTGCACTCCCTCGCCGGTGCGTGCCGTGTGCAGCAGCGCCGCCAGACCGTCTGCGACGGCGCGCTCGGCCCCCGCGAGATCAGCGACCAGGACGGTCGGCATGGCCGGTGGGCTCAAGGTACCGACCGCAGCCTGATAGGTCAGGTCGTGCCCGGCGATCTCGGCGTCTGCGCCGGGGTGGCCGACGATGGAGACCTGACACAACGCGGGCAGCCTGGCATGCACGGTGGTCCAGTCCAGCCCGAGACGGGCCAGCGCTGACGGGCGGCTGGAGGTGACCATCAGGTCGGTCTCCTCCAGCAGCATCCACAACGGCGCAAGGTCCGCCTTGAGATCGAGCTGTACGACGCGCTGCCCGGCCACCAGTTGTCGGTAATAGGCATCCGCGCCGAACTCCAACGGGTCGCCGCTGGGTGGCTCAACCTTGGTGACCGTGGCCCCGAGGGCGTGCAGCCGTGCTGCGGCGGCCGGACCGGGCAGGTTGACCGCCAGGCTCACCACCCGCACGCCGACCAGCGGCAGCTCGCTCATTGCAGAATCCAGCACTGTCAGAAGCTCGTGCCGGACTCGGCCTTCGCCACCAGCCAGGCGCTCGGTTCGAAGCGGGGGCCGTACGCGGCAGTCAACTCGCGGGCGCGGGTGACGAACCCACCGAGCCCACCGGCATACCCCTGCATGAACTGGACGGTGCCGCCGTACAGCGGCGGGTAACCGATGCCGAAGATCGAGCCGACATTGGCTGCTGCTGCCGACTCGATGACGCCTTCTTCGAAGCACGCGGCCGTCTCCAGCGCCATCACGAACAGGTAACGGTCCTGGATGTCGAGCATCGGCACTGATGCGGCTGCCTTCGTGAAGTGCTCGCGTACTCCCGGCCACAACTTCTTAGGACCGTCGGCGGGGTAGTCGTAGAAACCGGCCCCGGCGGCGCGCCCCTTGCGGCCGAACTCGCTGACCATCCGATCGATGACGTCGCTGCCCGGCTGGGCCGGCAACTCGGTGCCTGCCTGCGCGGCGGCCTTCTCCGCTTCGCCCCGGATGTGCTGGGTCAGGCTCAGGGAGACCTCGTCGAGCATCGCGAGCGGCGGCGCGGGGAAGCCGGCCATCGTTGCGCCCCGCTCGATGGTCGCCGGGTCCACACCTTCTCCGACGAGCGCGACGCCTTCGAGGATGAGGGTGCCGAAGACACGGCTCGTGTAGAAACCGCGTGCGTCGTTGACGACGATCGGGATCTTGCCGATCTGCTGCACCAGGTCAACGGCGCGAGCGAGTGCTTCGTCCGAGGTCCGTTTGCCGCGGATGATCTCCACGAGCTTCATCTTGTCGACGGGGGAGAAGAAGTGCAGTCCGACGAAATCGTCGGGGCGCGTGACATTCTCGGCCAGTGAGGTGATCGGCAGCGTGGAGGTGTTGGAGCACAACAGCGCCTTGTCATCCAGCACGGTCAACGCTTCATTGAAGACCTTTACTTTGAGGTCGGCGTCTTCGAAGACGGCCTCGATGACTGCGTCGCACCCCGTCAGGTCGCTCGCCTGGTCGGTCGGGGTGATGCGCGCGAGGATAGCGTCGCGGGCCTCGGGAGTCAGCTGACCCCGCGTCACCTTCTTGGCCAGTAACCGGTCGCTGTACGCCTTGCCCTTCTCAGCTCCCACGGCGGACACGTCCTTCAGCACGACGTCGATGCCGCGGGTGGCGCAGGCGTAGGCAATGCCGGCGCCCATCATCCCCGCGCCGAGGACACCGACGCGTGTGACCTTGGAGGTTTTGAAGCCCTGCGGCCGCAACGACCCGGAGGAGATCTCCTGCATGTCGAAGAAGAACGCCTGAATCATGTTCTTTGCCGTCTGACCGGTCGCCAGCGAGGTCAGGTAGCGCGACTCGATGCGGCTCGCGGTGTCGACATCGACCTGCGCACCTTCGACCGCTGCGGACAGGATAGCGCGCGGCGCGGGGTAGGCCGCGCCCTTGAGCTGCTTGCGCAGATTTGCCGGGAATGCGGGCAGGAACTGCGCGAGCTTGGGGCTGCTGGGTGTGCCACCGGGTAGCCGGTATCCGGGGCGGTCCCACGGCTGGCTGGCCGCCTGGGCGTTGTCCTTGTTCGCGAGCACCCAGGCGTGGGCGGCCGGGAGCAACTCGTCGTCGGTCGCGACGATCTCGTCGATGAATCCCTTCTCGGCGGCCTGCGCAGGGCCACGCTGCTGACCCTGCAGCAACCAGTCCATCAACGCGCTCTGCAGACCGAGCATTCGTACAGTGCGTGTCACACCGCCACCCCCCGGCAGCAGACCGAGGGTGACCTCCGGAAAGCCGAACTTGGCTTTGGGGTTGTCGACCGCAATGCGGTGGTGGGCCGCCAGCGCGATCTCCATGCCGCCGCCCAGTGCGGTCCCGTTCAACGCAGCCACGACGGGCTTGCCGATCCGTTCCAAGCGCCGCAGCTGGGACTTCATTGTCTCGACCTGCTCGAAGAACTGAGCTGCGTCCTCAGGCTGTACCGACTGCAGTGCCGTCAGGTTGCCGCCGGCGAAGAAGGTCTTCTTCGCACTGGCGAGGATGACCCCAGACAACTCGCCTGCTGTCGCCTCGGCTTCGAGCTGGTCGACCGCCGCCGCCATACCTTCGGCGTACCGGTCGTTCATCGTGTTCGCGCTGGACTGCGGGTCGTCGAGCAGCAGGGTCACGACGCCATCGGAGTCCCGGGAGTAGCGAACGGCAGAGGTCTGTTCAGTATCTGTGGTGGTCATCGTCGAGAGTCCTTGATGTCGGTGTGGTGAGGGCAGCGCTGCTGGTCAGATGCGTTCGATGATGGTGGCAATTCCCATGCCGCCGCCGACGCACAGCGATGCCAGGCCCAGGTGCAGGTCGCGGCGTTCGAGCTCGTCGATCAGTGTTCCGAGGATCATCGCGCCGGTCGCGCCCAGCGGGTGCCCCATGGCGATGGCACCACCGTTGACATTGACCCGGTCGTGACTCACCTTGAGGTCGCGCATGAAGCGCATCGGCACTGCGGCGAAGGCTTCGTTGATCTCGAACAGGTCGATGTCGGAGGCGCTGAGGCCGGCTCTGGCGAGCGCTTTGAGCGCTGCCGGAGTGGGGCCGGTGAGCATGATGGTCGGGTCGGCGCCGCTGACGGCGACGGCGAGCACCCGGGCGCGCGGTCGGAGACCCAACTCGCGGCCTATCGCGTCGGTACCGATCAGGGTCAGTGCGGCTCCGTCGACGATGCCGGAGGAGTTGCCCGCGTGGTGCACGTGGTTGATCTCGTCGACCCAGTGGTACTTCTCCAGGGCGACCGAGTCGAAGCCACCGAGGTCACCGATGTCCTTGAAGGAGGGCTTCAGGCCGGCGAGGGACTCCACGGAGGTACCGGGACGGATGGTCTCGTCGTGGTCCAGGACTGTCAGGCCGTTGCGGTCGGCGACGGGGATGACCGAGCCCTTGAAATATCCGGACTGCTCGGCGTGGGCCGCGCGGGCGTGCGACTCAGTGGCGTACGCATCGACGTCGGTGCGGGAAAAGCCCTCGATGGTGGCGATGAGGTCGGCGCCGATGCCCTGCGGGACGAAGTCGGTGGTGAGTGCGGTGGCGGGATCCATGGCCCACGCGCCGCCGTCCGAGGCCATCGGCACGCGTGACATCGACTCGACGCCACCAGCAAGGATGAGGTCTTCGAAGCCGGAGCGGACCCGGCCGGCCGCCTGGTTGACGGCCTCCAGCCCGGATGCGCAGAACCTGTTGAGCTGTACCCCGGCGACGGTGTCGGGCAGACCGGCCGCCAGCGCGGCTGTCTTCGCGATATCCGAGCCCTGGTCGCCGACCGGGCTCACGACGCCGAGGACCAGATCGTCGATGCGGTCCACATCCAGTTCAGGGTTGCGCTTACGCAGCTCGTCGATGAGCCCGACGACGAGGTCGATCGGCTTGACCTCGTAGAGCGAACCGGTCTTCTTACCGCGACCACGCGGCGTCCGGATGGCGTCGTAGACGATTGCCTGGGGGACTTCTGCCATGGTCAAACTCCTGGTTCTGCTCCGTGGCCGATCGCAATGACGAGCAGCACGGGCGGCGTACATCGACAGTTCTGACCCTAACACTGACAGTGACACTGTCAGTGTTAGGGCGAGGGCGAATATGCAACCATTCCCCTATGTCCGACCTACCCGCATTGGAGCTGACGCTCGATGAACTCGTCACGCGGTCGGGTTTTGCGGCCCGGACCATTCGCTTCTACACCGGCCGCGGAATGCTGCCGCAGCCGCAGCGACGGGGTCGGTCGGCGCTCTACACGGGTGATCATCTGGCGCGGCTGGAGTTGATGCGTGAGCTGCAGGCGCATGGGTTCACCCTCGCGGCGATCGAGAGCTACGTGAGCCGATTGCCGCCGGATGCCACCCCCGAGACGATCGCGCTGCACCGCACGCTACTAGCGCCATGGATGGCGGACCTGCCGGAGACGTTGACGCTCGGGGAGTTGCAGGGCAGGACGGGACGGGCGCTGAGCGCTGAGGATCTGTCGATGCTGCAGACCATGGGGATCGTGGTGCCCGAGGGCAGGACGCGGTACCGGGTCGCTGTCGCCCACCTTTCGATAGGCGTGTCGATGCTCGATCTAGGGATGCCGTTGTCGGCGGCGCTGGCGGCGCAGCAGATCTTCACAGCCCACGGCCGGGCCATTGCGCAGGAGTTGAGCGACGTGCTGCGCGACCAGGTGTGGCCGGCCTACAAAGAAGCGGGTATCCCGCCCGATGAGTTACGGCAGATCGTCGAACGGTTCAAGCCACTCACGGTCGCCGCGCTGGTGACCTCGTATGAGTCGGCAGTCAACGAAACCAAGCGCGAGGTAGCGGCCCGCCGTACTGACGGCGATCGGCCCTCTCCTCTGTGACGAGCAAGTTCGGATCAGTTCTGAGAAGCCAATCAAACCTTCACCTCCAGCGGGATGTCGCCGATGTTGCCCGTAACGCTGTGGCCCGACAAAAGCCCCTGCCACCACGGGTGAGCCTCGTCGGGTGCATCCAGGATGGCTACTTTCCATCCGTGGAACGCGATGACCGCGAGCCAGCCGAGACGCCTGTCGCTGTTGACCAACGCGTGGTTGCGAACGATGGACCCTGTGAGAGCTGCCACTTTCGGATCGTTCGTCAGATAGATAAGTCCTGACCAGCTCGGTCGATATCTGGTCGTCACTTTCGGAGAGCCTCCGTGTCATAGCCATCAACCCGAGCCGTTACGCCACCAGAGTGCTCGCTGATCTGCAGCGACCCAGGCACAAACATCAGCCAGGTGGTTGCGGTGACCTCGGAATGGTCGGGCCACGGGTGGGCCCGCGGTGTGCGAGCCCACCCGTCAATCGGTCAGGCGGAGTCGCTGAGAGCCTCGAACTCGTCATCGGTGAGTTCGATCGCTGCGGCGGCGGTGTTGCTGTCGAGGTGATCGACGCTGGAGGTGCCGGGGATCGGCAGCATCACGGGGGAGCGCTTCAACAGCCACGCGAGGGCCAGCTGCGACGGGGTGGCACCGTGCTCCTTGGATGCGGCGGCCAGCGGGCCGTCTTCCTTGGAGAGCGCGCCGGTGGCCAGCGGGAACCACGGGATGAAGGCGATCTGCTCTGTGGTGCAGTGGTCCAGCAATTCTTCGGCATCGCGGTTGGCGAGGTTGTAGAGGTTCTGGACAGAGACGATCGTGGCAGTCTTCTGGGCCTCCTTGAGGTCAGCGACGCCGATCTCAGACAGACCGATGTGGCGGATTTTGCCCTCGTCCTGCAACTGCTTCAGCTCGCCGACCTGGTCCGCGACGGGGTAGGCCGGGTCGATGCGGTGCAACTGGAAAAGGTCGATGCGCTCCAGGCCGAGTCGGCGGAGGCTCATCTCGACCTCCTGGCGCAGGTACGCGGGCTGGCCGAGCGGAGTCCACACGCCCGGGCCCTGACGGGTCAGACCGGCCTTGGTGGCAATGACGACATCGTCGGCGTACGGGTGCAGTGCCTCGCGAAGGAGGTCTTCGGCCACATACGGGCCGTACGAGTCGGCGGTGTCGAACAAAGTAATGCCGAGCTCGACGGCGCGGCGCAACACGGCGATGGCCTGGTCGCGGTCCTTCGGCGGCCCCCACACACCTTTCCCAGGCAGTTGCATCGTGCCGTAGCCGAGGCGCACGACGGGCAGGTCGCCACCGAGTTGGAAGGTGCCGGACTGGGAAGCCTGGGGTTTGGTCACAGAAGACCTCCTTAGTGAAGCGATGTGTCTGACGTGTGGTGCAAGACAGTGGGGCGCTCAGACATTCCCGGGCCACTGGTCGATTCGCGGTCGAGCACACGTCCGGGCTATCCTTCCCGACGCCGCACTGAGTCGTTTTGGGTGCGTCCTGGACGTGTAGCTCAGCTGGTTAGAGCGCTCGCCTCACACGCGAGAGGTCAGGGGTTCGAGTCCCTTCACGTCCACCTTTCGAAACAGCCTCTGACCTGCGAAAACGTCTTACTTGTGCCTCACATTTCAGTCGTCGTGCGATTAATGTGCGATTAGATCGCGAAGAGCAGGCTCATCGAGCGAGCGAATAGCTCACGTGTATGGCGGGTGGAGGCACCCCTGTCTCACCGAGCAAAGCTGACTTTGAGCGCTGGCAGCTTGTGGTTGCTGAGACGGAGTGAGGCACGTCGCGCTAGCCGACTGGCGCTTCGGGGTCTATGCAACGGCCGGGCCGTAACCATCTCCGCGCAGGTGATCGTGGATACAGCGCACGATCGGACGATGATCGGCGTGGCCTCGTGGGGAGAACAGAGAGCTTGGGCCGCACCTCGTGTTGGTTTTGTCGGTGTAACCGCGACCTCCGTGGACGTCGCGGTGATGATCTACATCGTGGGTATGCGCACCATCAGCTTGTCGACGTCTTCGGGTTTGACTCTGACCACGCGGGGCCCGCTTCGGTAGGCGGGGAGATTTCCTGCAGCGATGCGCCGTCGAATGGTTCGGACGCTGAGGCCGGTGCGTTCGGCTGCTTCGGCGAGGGATTCGTACTGGCGTCGGGCTGTGGCAAGAGTCGTCATGAGAGGTCCTTTCCTGACCCCAGAAGGCTGCGCCACGCTGGCAGCGGCCACGCACTCTCTCCTCGATGCTCTGGCCCTTGGCGCGGACGTTCTACGTCGTCGAATAGCACCTCGCGATGGCGAACCGCGGCAGTTTGACCCTGTCTTATGCACAGGGTTAATCGAGTCTTCATACTGGATTCCTTCAGATGCGCTAGCGTCGTTTCGATCAAATTGAGCTGATCTGACCGTCAGACGGGCCAAGCGCGCCTTCTGCGGAGAGACGACAAGGAGATTGCGATGGCGACAGTGATGCCACCGGACCGCGCCAGCCAGTCGGCGGGAAGCGTCCTGACGCCGCCTTCCGGCCGAAGCGCTGGGCTCGGTGACCGTCGAGAGGGCCACGGCCTCATCCGGAAAGTCCGAGTGCTCATCAGGTGACTATCACCTGAGGAGACGGGAAGGCGCTGGGGAGGTCGCGATATGGCAATTGCACCGACAGACGAGCAACGCCGCCTGCGTCGAGGGAAGAAGACCTCGGGCGAAGAGGTCGTGTCCGTCGAGGCGAGCGAGGCCATTGCGCCACCGCCAAAAATGCGTCGACGACCGATTCTTATCGTCGTCTCGGTGGCCGCGATTTGCCTGGGCGCGTTGCTCGCAGTGCTGGCCTTCAGTTCAATCAACTCGGCACAAGCGGTCCTGGCCGTGCGATCGACAGTGCTACGCGGCGAGGTGATCACGCGGGCGGATCTGATCACGGTGCGTGTCGGCGTTGATCCGGCGCTCAGGCCCTTGCCGGCCTCGCAGCTGAGCAATGTTGTCGGCAAGCGAGCTGCGATGGATCTCGCCGCCGGCGGAATCATCACGAAAGAGAACGTGACCTCCACGGTGGTTCCCGGCAAGGGAATGAGCGAAGTCGGCATCAACCTCGCCCCCGGTGCGCTGCCATCGAGGGGGCTGAAGAATGGCGACCACGTGCGCATCGTTCTGACTCCTGGTCAGCAGGGCCAGTACACCAGTGGGGTCAGCCCAACCCAGATTTCCGCGACCGTCGTCGATGTCGCGGCGGTGAGCTCAAGCGGGCAGCAGGTCGTCGACGTACTGGTCCCCGAAGGTCAAGCCCCTGACGTCGCGGCGATGGCCGCCACCGGGAAAGTCGCCCTCGTGCTGGATTCCCGGGAGCAATGAGTCATGGCTGTCATCGTTCTTACCTCAGCGTCTGGGTCACCCGGCGTGACCACGACCGCCCTGGGCTTGGCCCTGACCTGGCCGCGCCCGGTGGTGTTGGTCGAAGCAGACCCGACCGGCGGCAGCAGCATCCTCGCGGGCTATTTCCACGGCAACGTCGCGCACGTCGGCGGCCTGATCGATCTCGCCGTCGCGCATCGAGAAGGTGCTTTCGTCGAGTCTTTGCCGTTGGCGATGGTGCCCATTCCCGGTTCGAGCGCATTACTACTTCCAGGGGTGCGCAGTCATGCGCAGTCTCAAAGCCTGATGGCCGTGTGGTTGCCGCTCAGCGGGGCCCTTGGCGCGCTTGAACGCAACGGTCAAGACGTGATCGTCGATGCTGGCAGGCTCGGCCTGCACGGTGCACCCGGTCCGCTGATGATGAACGCTGACCTGATCCTGCTGACGATGCGGACCACGCTTCCCGCGCTGTCCGCGGCCCGCTCGTGGGCACAGACCCTGCGCGAGGAGCTCGAGCGGATCGGTTCGCTACCTCGCCTGGGCACCCTGCTGATCGGGGATGGCCACCCGTATGGCGCCCGCGAGGTCCGCAAAGTGCTGGGTCTACCCGTCGTATCGACGCTGCCCTGGCAGGCTGAGGCCGCGAGCGTTTTCTCCGTGGGCGCGAAGCAGCCTCGAAAGTTCGACAACTCCGCCCTGGTACGCGGCCTGCGTGCCACCTGCGCGGCCGCCCAAGCTGTGATCGCGAGCAACCGCGGCGATCTGGCAGCCGCAACAACGTCCGCTTTGAGCCACGCATGAGCCCATCGAATCCGGTTGTGTCGAGTCCGTCCGAGGTCCCGCTTGACCCGACCTCGCTGCCGCTCTTTGCTTCGAATGCCACCATCACGTCGTCATCGCGTCCCGGGCGGGTGAGATCGACGTTCTCCCTCACCGGGGACCCACGCCCGCGGTCGAGCCCTATCCCCGCCGTGGGCACACCCGAGTCACCGAACGGGGTCACAGGGAGATCTGGTGCGTCGGTCAGCCCCGGCGCGAACGGCCAAGGCCGGATGCCGGGCGTAGGCGGGCACGAAGGGATCGACTGGGTTCTTGTTGCTGCGTTCCGCAGTCAAGCATCCGACCAGTTGAGCGCCGCGGTTGGCGGCGATCGGTCCTTGGACCAACAAGGTCAGCAGGAACTCGGCCGCACGATCATCCTGGAGCTGTTGCACAGCGCGGCCGCCGAAGCGGTGTCCGCGGGTCGCGAGTCCTGGTCTCTGAACCAGCAGGAAGAAATGGCCGGCGCCATCTTCAACGCGCTGTTCGGGCTCGGACGATTCCAACCGCTCGTCGACGACGAGAGCGTGGAGAACATCGAGGTTTACGGCAATAACAATGTCCTGCTCGAACACAGCGACGGCACCCTGCAAGCCGGTCCAAACGTTGCCGAAGACGACGAGGAGTTGCTGGAGTTCATCAGCTTCCTGGGAAGTAAGTCCGGCAGCGGTCGCCCATTTTCTGAAGCCCAACCACGGCTGCACATGCGCCTGGACGGTGGCGCTCGGCTCGCGGCGACAGCCTGGGTGACCCCGCGACCAGCCATCGTCATCCGTCGGCACCGGCTGCGGGATACCGACCTGCACCAGCTAGTTGGTAACGGAACCCTCACGAACCTTCAGGCCGACTTCCTCGAGGCGGCTGTCAGGGCACGGCTCAACATCGTTGTGGCTGGGGCTCAAGGCGCGGGGAAGACGACCTTGGTGCGTGCCCTCTGCGCATCGATCGACCCCTGGGAGAAGATCGGCACTTTTGAGACCGAGTACGAACTTTTCCTGGACGAATTGACCCACAAACACAAGCGGGTGATTGCGTGGGAGTCCCGGCCCGGTTCCGGCGAGGTCGGCATGAATGGCCGCCAGGCCGGTGAGATCACCCTGGATGACCTCCTGATCGACAGCTTCCGGTTCATTCTCAGCCGCACGATCGTGGGTGAGGTGCGCGGCAGGGAAATCCTGTCGATGATCAAGGCGATGCAATCGACCGCCGGGTCGATCAGCACGACCCACGCCGCCAACGCCAAAGCGGCGATCCGCAAGCTCATCACCTGCGCGATGGAGGCCGGCAACCACATCTCCGAGGGCTACGCCACCAGTGCCGTCGCCGGTCACATTGACCTGATCGTCCAGATAGACCTGGAAACGACGCACATCACCAAGACCGGCGGCCGCCGCAAACGCTGGATATCCGAGATCATCTCGGTCGAGCCAGGGGAGGCGGCCACCGGGTATGCGACTCAGCAGGTGTTCCGGCCGACTGCAGGCGGTCCGGCAGTGGCCGGTGTGATGCCGGAGCACATCCGTCTCGCCCTGGAAGCGCAGGGGTTTGGGACCCGTGCTTTCGAGACGGAACGAGCGATGCATCGAGGACCACCGCCGTGACCGCCCTCATGCCAGCTGTGGCCGGCGCACTCGTGGTCGCCGGTCTGCTCGGTATTGCGCTCGGGCTGCATCCTTCGCCGGAAAAACCGCCCGCGCCAGCCCGGACGCGCACCCCCTTCGCAACGCGACTGGGCGCAACCTCTCCTCGAACCCGGCTGCTGCTACTCGTCGGGACTGGCGCGGGTCTCATCGTGGCGATCGCAACGGGCTGGTTCATCGCGGTACTGGCCTTCCCAGCCGTGGTCATGGGGTTGCCGGTGTTGTTGTCTGCGCCGCCGGGAGCCTCGAAGATCGACCGGTTGGAGGCCATGGAGGAGTGGACCCGTTCACTATCCGGAGTCCTGACAGCCGGGGTGGGCCTGGAGCAAGCATTGATTGCGACCCTGCGCTCGACCCCCGACGCCATCGGGCCGGAGGTGACCCGACTGGTCGCCCGGCTCGGGGCGCGATGGGCCACCGAAGATGCATTGCGCGCCTTCGCGGACGATCTCGATGACGCTACCGGCGACCTGGTAGCGGCGAACCTGATCCTTGGCGCGAGGCGTCGTGGGCGGGGCCTGGCGAACGTGCTGGAGTCCTTGGCCGAGTCGGTCTCGGCAGATGTGCGCGCGCGCCGAGCGATTGAGGCCGACCGCGCCAAACCACGAGCAACGGCGCGTTGGGTCACGTTGATCACTGTCGGCGTCCTGGTGTTCCTCACTCTCACCGGCCAGTACGTCGCACCGTATGGATCACCCATAGGACAGGTGCTCTTGGCGCTGCTTTTGGGCTCGTACGTCGCCACCTTGATCTGGATGCGGATGATGACGCGAGGAAAACCTCTGCCGCGCTTTATCGGCTTGTCGGCCAAGGGGAGCGGCGCATGATCACCGGACTTCAGTTGGCCCTGGTGGGTGGTGGCCTCGTCGGGCTCGGATTCGCGTCACTCATCTGGCGGCTTGTTCCTGCGCAACCGGACCTCGGTGACGCTCTGGAGCGGCTATCACCCGAGCACGTGCGACGCACGCGTACCGAAGTAACCGGCGCGCCTGCTGACTCCCGCGAACGACTTGGACAATGGGCGATGAGAACGCTACCGGCCGGTGCGTGGGCCCGCGTTCCGCGCAAGGAGCTGGCCCTGCTGCGGATACCAGTGACCCGCTTCTATGGCGAAAAGGTGCTGTTTGCTCTCGTTGGGCTCGTTGCACCGCCACTACTGACCGTCTTCTTCTCGATCATCGGCCTACATCTGCCGTTTGTGATCCCGGTCGTTGCCACTGTCGGGTTCGCCGGGTTGCTGTTCTTCCTGCCGGATTTCAACGCGCGCGACGACGCGAAGGAGGCGCGGGCCGAATTCAATCGTTCCCTGGGTGCGTATATCGAACTTGTTGCACTGGAACGTAACTCAGGCTCTGGCTCCCGGCAGGCGATGGAAGTGGCGGCCGAAGTCGGGGACAGTTGGGTGTTCCGCAGGTTGAGTGAAGAACTCACCAGATCTCGCTGGTCAGGTCAGGCGCCGTGGGATGCCATCCGCTCCCTTGGGCACGAGCTCGGACTGCCGGAGCTACAGGACTTGGCCGACATCATGCGGTTGTCGGGGGAGGAGGGCACCCAGATTTACACGCAGTTGCGGGCTCGGTCTGCCTCTATGCGGGCAGCGATGCTCAGCTCCGAGCTGGCGAAAGCAAATGAGGTGGGCGAGCGCATGAGCATTCCGATGAGTCTGCTCGGAGTGATCTTTATGGCAATCCTCGTCACGCCCGCGCTGCTGCGGGTGATGGGAGGTGGTAGCTGATCCGGCTCCTTGCGCACAGCGAACGCGCACCCACTCATTGAGACCATCCCAGGTCCAGATCTCCGGCTGGACGTCAGCACACAGCAGTAGGAAGGCAAAAACATGAACTATCTGATCGCCACTCTTCACATCCTCGGCGTGCGACTGCAGGACACCGTCGAGGAAGCCCATACGACGCTGCGAGAGAACCGCGAGCAGGGGTCGGTCACGATCGAAAATGTTCTGTGGGCCGTCGCGGTAATCGCGTTCGTCGGGATCGTCGTAGCCGCCATCACGGTGTATGTCACGAATAAGTCCAAAGACATCAAGTAGTCAGTCCAGTGACCCAGATGACTAGGACGCTCAGGGTGCACCACGACTCGGCCTGCACTCGATTCGGCGTGCGGGCCGAAGCGCACCGTGAGCGCGGGTCGAGTTCGATCCAGATGGTGATACTCATGCCTGCGCTCTTCGCTGTCATGTTCCTGGGTCTGCAGGGTGCACTGTGGTTCCACGCGCGTTCCGTGGCGATCGCCGCAGCTCAAGAAGGCGCACGTCAAGCCGGAGCGCAGAACAGCACAACTGACGCGGGCATCAATCAGGCCACATCGTTCGTGGCCGACGCTGGAGGCAACGACGTTCTCAGCGGCGCCACAGCGACCGCTGTCCGGTCGGCCACGCAAGCGACCGTCACCGTCAGTGGTTCAGCAATGAGCGTGATCCCTGGTTGGACCATCACAGTGCGCCAAAGCGCCACTGTCCCGGTGGAAAGGCTCACCGGATGAGGCGGTTACAGCAAGCACGAGGAGGTGAGGACGGCTCAGCCGCCATCGAGGCGGCGATCGGGGTGCCCGCGTTCATGTTGTTCGTGATGCTGATTATCTTCGGAGGCCGTGTCGCGATTGCTCACCAGGCAGTGCAGTCCGCAGCCGCGGAAGCGGCACGGACCGCATCGATTGCCCGCACCGAAAGTGCGGCACAACGCGAGGGAACGAGCAGCGCAGCAGCAAGCCTGACCTCGCAAGGGGTTCATTGCCTTTCGCAGCAGGTAAGCGTGGAAACCAGCGGATTCACGGCCCCGGTCGGAACACCCACAACAGTAGGAGCGACCGTCCGCTGCACGATCGACCTGTCGGATGTCTCAATGCCCGGAATGCCCGGCTCCATGACGATTACCGAAACGATGACCAGCCCCCTTGACGCGTATCGCGGTCGGTGAAACAGATGCGATGTCAGCGAGCGGAACGCGACCGCGGTTCGGTCAGCATCTTCCTGGCCACTGCGGCGTTCATAATGATCGTCCTGGTCGGACTGGCGGTTGATCTGGGCGGCCAAGTCGCGGCGCAACAACGAACGCGCGATGTGGCGGCACAAGCCGCGCGGGCTGGCGGCCAGCACGTCCTCGGCGGCCCCGCAGTCGAGGGCCAAGGCGCGAAGATAGATGCCGGCGCCGCCGCACTGGCCGCTCGCGACTACCTCTCAGCCGCTGGCGTAGCGGGAACGGTAACGGTCACGGGAACCGACACCATCGAAGTCACGACCTCCGATAACTACCAGACCAAGTTCCTTTCGATCATCGGCCTGGAGACCCTGCACGTCACCGGGCACAGCACCGCGCACCTCATCCGAGCAGAGAACGGACAAGCCCGATGAGCCACCGTCGAACCCGGCTCGCCGGCCTAGTTGCCACTCTGTTGATCGTGGGCATCGTCCTCGGCCTGCCCGTCGTTCTACTTGCCGTCGGAGCCAATCCGACACATGTGTCGATGGCGAGTATCGATGGCATCAAGACGGCCATGACCAACGCCGACGACGGCACCCTGGCTCTCTCCGTGATCAAGGCGATCGCATGGGCATCCTGGGCGTCGCTCAGCCTGCTGATCCTGCTCGAGATCGTCGCTCGGATCCGCGGAGTACGGGCGCCACACCTGCCCGGGATGCACATGCCCCAGTCGGTTGCCAATGGCTTGGTTGGAACAGCGATCCTGCTTTTCGCGGCGGCACCCATCGCTGCGTTGGCTACCACGCCGCCGACCACCGACTTTGTCACCACATCTGTGACGATGCAGCCGGGCACGACGAAAGCCGCACCACCCGCCCCGGAGAACACGTCGCACAATGCGAGCGACCCCACGGGGAAACCTTCCCGCACGACGAAACACATCGTGCAGCCGCGGGAGACACTGTGGTCGATCGCGCGGGACCATCTCGGCGCCGGAGCGCGTTACACCGAGATCGCTGCCCTGAACCACGATATTCTTGGCGACAACCCAGGGTTCTTGAAGGCCGGGTGGGTCCTCAACCTTCCGGCCACCGCGCTGCCAGCGACGAGCCAGCACACAGTCACCGTGCGTTACGGGCAGACGCTGTCCGGCATCGCCCAGAAGCAGCTCGGAAACCCCAATAGGTATCCAGAGATCGCTGCAGCATCGATGGGAATTGTTCAACCGGGCGGGGCGCATCTGACGAACCCGAACCGCATCGACGCGGGATGGACGCTGGTGATCCCCGGGAGCGTCGGCGTGAAGTCGGTGAACCATCCGGTTATCAAGCCCCCACCCCGAGTGGTGCCGAGGAGCACTAAGCCCGCTTCGCCGCCAACCGCCTCAGCACGCTCTCGACGGGCACCCGCTTCTGCGCCGCCAGTCGCGCACACCAGCCCGGCACTGCCCGGGCCTACCGCGGTCTCAAGCGTTCAAGACGTGGGGCACGAGGACCAGCAGCACTCGATAGGTGTCGCCCCTTGGGTGCTCACCGGTCTCACCGGCGCGGGCGCGATCCTTGCCGGGTCGGCGTTGTTGGTCCTGCGCCGTCGCCGGCGCGCCCAGTTCCGAGCCCGCAGACCCGGCCGCACGATCGCCGTACCCGAAGTAGCGCTGGTGCCGGTAGAGAAGACCATCACAGCAATCGGCTCGACCTCGACGCCAACGATCGAGCAGATGGACCTGTTACTGCGCAGTCTCGCCGCGGATGTAGCGACCGCGAACGTGGCGTTGCCACCGGTAGCCGCGGTTGAACTGGGCACGATGCAGATCGTGCTGCACCTGAGCAGCCCGAATGCCCTACCGTGCCCATGGGAAGGAACCGACGATCAGCTCCACTGGGCGCGCGCGACGCATTCTGTCAGAGCTGGTCTCGCCGATATTGCCGATGACCAACCAGCCCCCTACCCGCTCCTGGTCACTATCGGATCAGGAGATGACGATCACGTGTGGCTCCTCAACTGCGAGGACTTCGCGACGATCAACCTGACCGGGGACAGCACCTACGCTCACGACTTCGCCCGGTACCTTGCCGCCGAACTGGCCCTGAACCCATGGTCCGCCGGAGTCACCGTCGATTGCATCGGAATCGCCGAGGAAGTCGCCGAACTGAACCCCGAGCGGATCCGATGCCGCGAATCCTCAAGCGACGCGATCGCCGAGGCTCTGACCGACGCGGTGTCGATGATCGACCGTGCGCAGGCACACCAGATCGACGTGGTCACTGGCCGCGGCTCTCGGGCCGACGATGACGTATGGCCTGCCAGGCTCCTGTTGGTCGACGATGCATCCATCCCGGACAGGCAGGCAGTCGATCAGCTACTCGACCTTCTGGAGCAGCACCGCGGCAAGACCGGGACAGCTGTCGTCATGTCTGGTGAGCAAGAGGAGGTGATAGCGGATGGCGGAATCACCCTCACCTTTAGTCCTACCGGGCGGCTGACCGTGCCACGCGCAGGGCTCGACCTTGTCGCCGTCGGCCTCACCACAGACGAAGCCAAAGGATGCGCGGCCCTTTTCGCGCAGAGCGAGATCTTTGACGACATCGAAATCCCCATCAACAAGACCGCAACCGACGGGTGGCGATCATTCACCAACGAAGCCGGCGCACTCCGCCAGGAGCACACCACACCGCGCGAGGACCGCGACGACAAGACCGCACAGAGCGTCCTGGACGGAAAGGACACAGACTACGTCGCTGCAGCCGCCGCTACCGAAGAAGATTTGAAAGCGCTCGCCCCACGGATTCCAGCCAAACTACGTGCCGACGTCGAAGTCGTCGATCCGACGCTGGACCAAGACGTCGTCACCTGGCTCAGTGACGACTGCCCACTTCCGCGACTGACCCTCCTAGGCCCTGTCAGGGCACGAGCACGCGGCAACGCCGTCGCGGTGGCCAAGCGAAAGCCGTACGCCACCGAACTGCTCGCCTACCTTGCCATCCGACCGTACGGTGCTACCCCTGCACAGCTCGCCGATGCGTTCAACATCAGCGAGGGCCGAGTCCGCAACGACGTCAAAATGGTGCGCGATTGGCTGGGAACGAACCCGCGCACCGGGGCCAAACACCTGCCGAACGCGCGCGAGTCTGAGGCGGCCAAATCGCGCGGACTGGGCGTGTACGAAGTCCAAGACGTGCTGGTCGACGCGGATCTGTTCCGCCGGCTACGTGCACGCGGCGAAGCCCGCGGATGCGAGGGGATCACCGATCTACTGCGCGCACTTCAGCTTGTCGAGGGCCAACCGTTCGACCAGCTCCGCCCCGGAGGTTGGGAATGGCTCGCCGACGGCGACCGGATCGATCACCACATGAACGCTGCGATTGTCGACGTCGCTCACGTCGTCACGACAGCCTGCCTGGAGGCCAAAGACCTGGTGCGGGCCCGGGCAGCCGCAGAGATCGTCACCACCGTCGAGCCAGACTCCGAGATCGCCAAGCTCGACCTGGTCGCTGTCTTGCAAGCTGAGGGTCACCGGGCCGAAGCCGAGAAACTGTTGCGCGATGAAGTGTGCAACCGCACCGACGGCGGTGCCCCTTCGGAGCTGTCCGATCGGACAGCAACGATCATCCGAAACCACGCTTGGCTCGATCCCAATAGGACGGCCAGCTGATGCCGAACAACATTCAGCGCATATGGCAGCTCGGCCGGGTCGTAGAACTACACCCGGCTGAGCCGAGCCGTAAGAACTCGACGACATCCCGCCCGGACCCTGACCACTCGCACCGTCCGGCGTCCCTTCGGGAACCGACATCCATCGGCAGGAGACATCACATGCGAACAGCATTCATCTCGGCGGCCGTTGTCATCGCAGCCGTGACACTCGCCGCGTGCTCGAGCGGCGCCGGGGACACAGGCGATCCGAGTCCGACCAGCATCTCAAGTCTGACGTCGAGTTCGCGTTCGAGTTCAAGTTCGCCATCGACCATCTCCACGACGAGTCCTGACCCTGCGCAAGAACGGACCCGTGCCGCCCTCGCCGCGGTTTCTGCTTTTTGGCGCGAGCTCGACCGCATCACGAATGATCCGAATACGTCGATCGGTGGGCTGGCAACCCTGGCTCGCGACGACGTCTATTCGCAGTGGATGCGAAACATCATGACCTACCGTGGCAAACACCTTCAGGGGTCCGGCTCGACCATCGTCACGAAGCTCGAAGGACGCGCCAAGGGCAGTTGGACCTATGGCGTGTCAGCATGCATCGACAGCAGCAAGACCGACATGACAAATGTCGACACCAAGAAGTCAGTCATCCCGACGCCGCGGCCGAACCCTCGGGTGGAGTACGCGTACGAGGTCACACAGGACAAGAAATCGCAGAAGTGGTACGTCACGTCTGAGAAGGTGACCGGTACGTGCTGACGCGGCGGGTGTGCGCTGCGGGAATCTCGCTTCTCGCTCTCTTGCTTCTGATAGATATCCCGCCGGCGCGTGCCGCCGGCGGTGGTGGTGTGACCTGTCCACCCGGTCAGGTGTGGGACCCCAAGATCGCAACGTGCGTCATCAGCGTTGTAGTGCCCCCAAGCCCCCCACGTTCACCAAAACCGCCGAGTGGTCCCGGCCCTACGCAGCCGCCCGAGCGGCCTGGTGGCCCGGCGAAGTGCGTGTCGAAGTTCTCTGGCAAAGAGGTTCCATGCAAGGGCGGGCCGTATGACGGCTGGTGGAGCAACGACCTCAGTTGCTACGTGAGCGCGCAGCAGCCGCAGCCACCGAAGAGCGACCCTATCTGGCAGGGACATTCGGACGGGGCCGTTTACTGGTGCTACAACCCGGACATCATCGGCACGCCGGCCTCGCCACTCTGGTCAGCGAACCCGCCAGCCGGACCCGTAGCGCCGCCTGACCCACGCCAGCTGGCACAGCAGGCAACCGCAGCCATGCAGTTGAAAGGCGTCACGGTCGGGATCGTCCCGAAGAACCAACCCGGATCAGTCGGCCTGGTTGGCATGCCTCAGTGGATGTGGGTCGCGAACCCGGCCGCCAACACGTGGGGCCCGATCACCAAGAGCGCATCAGCGGGCGGCTACACCGTGACCGCAACAGGCAAGGTTGACCACATCATCTGGGACATGGGTGACGGCCAACAGGTCGTCTGCAAGGGGCAGGGAACGCCGTACGTCCCCTCGTACGGCAAGACGAAAAGCCCGACGTGCGGGCACGACTCCTACACCAAGCAAGGGACCTACACCGTCACAGCAACGTCGTACTGGGTGATCACCTGGGCCGGCGTCGGCCAGACCGGAACGATCCCCATTCAGGTGTCGAACTCGACGACGATCCGAATCGGAGAGGCTCAGGTGTTAACACAATGACGAGGCGAATAGTCGACGTGCGATTGCGACGCTGGGGCCCTTGTCCCGGCCGTAGTCGGGGTCGCGGTCCCCGCTCACGCATCGGCGGCAAGTCCTGCTCCGGCCATCGACTTTAGCCAGCTGCGGCCGCCGAGTGAGGCGTCGATAGTTGGCGGACGAGACGACTTCACCAGTCGCTCGGGCAGCCCGCACTGCCGATTTCTTCGCTCTCGGCAATCGAGGCAACCCGCGATGAGCAGATAGTGTGAAGCATTGGAGAAGTACAGACTCTGGTCGTCCCGTCAGCTCCTCAGGCCGCCCGCTATCGAGTTGCGGGCGTTCCCGTAGGACGGACCCTTGTGACAATTTGATCCGGGCGGGTCCTACGGGACGACCGGGCCGGAAAAATCATGCTGACCTGCGGCGTTGTCAGTTGGGGTTCGTCTTCCGGGACGGACCGGACCGTCTCAATGCATTCAGGTTCGTCACTTTGTCCGGCGGCAAGCTTCATCGGTCTGCTCACGGGTCTCCAGCATTCTCCACTCCGGAGGACGACTGTTAGTTTGCTAGCATGCTCGCCATGGCAGTTTCGAAGAAGCAGTTCAACGTCGATCTGTCGGTGACACTGATCGACCGGGTAAGGCACGCGTCGGTAGATAGCAACGAGTCACTATCCAAGGTTGTTGAACGCGCGCTAGAGAATTACCTCACGCGACCGAAGCAAAGCTCGTGCGGCTGACGGGTACCGACGATGGCCGGGATACCAGCCGAGGACGTCATGCGCGGCCCTCACTTGCGCCTGCCGGGCGTGTCCCGCGATGAGTGAGAAAGCACAGGTGCGACCGCCGGGAGCGATGGTGCTGGCCGGGGGCATCGTTGCTTTGGAGTTCGCGTCAGCAGTTTCACGGTTCGTCGCCTCCACACTGCTGCCGGTGATCACCACAGATCTTGATGCTCGCAATCAGCTCGCATTACTGACCACTGGTTCCACCTTGGGCTTGTTCGTCGCGTTGCCGGTCGCCGAACGGGCCGAACACGCGCTCGGTAGCCGCGGGGTTCTGGCCGCGGGTGTGTCGGGATACGTGGGTGGTCTCCTGCTCGCCGCGACCGCGACACAAGCCTGGGTGTTTACCCTCTGACAATTCATCGGAGGACTCGCCAGTGGCCTCCTAGCGATCTTCGGAATCAGCGCAGCCATCAGGCACCTCGACGAAACCCTGCGCGTGCGCGTCATCGCAGCCTCATCGGCCATGTGGATCGCACCTGCGTTGATTGGACCCGCCGCAACACTGGGCCTTGAACACCTCATCGGCTGGCGCTGGACCCTGCTGGTCCCGATACCGTTCGTGCTGGGCGGACGATTCCTGGTAGCTCGCACCATCGGCGACAAACCCCCACCAACCGGCCCATCCAGACCCATAGGGCGCACCATGCTGGTCCCGCTCGGTGTGGCCGGGATCGTGGCTGGCACCGCGTACTGGCCGATCGCGGCCGCTGGAACTGTCGTTGCCATCGTCGGAGTGACCGCGATCATGCCCACCGGAACAGCCCGGTTAGTGCGAGGTACTCCAGCAGCACTGGCCGCAATGACGCTCTTCGCAGTCGGCTACTTCGGCGCCGACAGCCTGATCACCGTTCTACTGACATCCGGGTACAACACCAGCCTGGGGCGGGCAGCGATCGTGCTCGGCGCCGCACCACTGGCCTGGGGGCTGACCAGTCTTACGATCGCACGATTCGTGAACGACACCGCCAAACGCCGGTTCCCGGTCATCGGCCTAGCGCTGAGCACCCTCGGAGTCGCCGCGGTAGCCCTGGGGCCATCAACCGGCGGATTCTTTGCTATCGCACTCATCGGCTGGACCCTCACCGGGGCTGGTGTGGGACTGGCCTACCCAGTCCTGTACCTGCTGGCGACAACCGCCGGACCACACGCCCAGGACGCGGCCAGTCTGGCCACTGCCGTCATCACTGCTGAAGCCTTCGGCGGCCTGCTCGGCAGCGCCGCCGGCGGGGCGATTAGCTCTAACGCGCACACGGTGGGGCTGACAATTGCCTACCTGCTCTTCTCAGCATCGCTAGCCGCCGCGGCATACGCCGCGACCCGTAGTTCAACCACAACAAGGTAGGACCCGAACCCCCTCGCCAGCCTGCGCGCCGTGGGCGGATCGGCGTATGGAACGGGCGGGGTGACCGTTTCGTACGCCATTACCCATGTGGGATGGTCTCCGAGATCTGCGATCTGAGCCGGGTTTGCCGCTTGCATCACGGGACCGGCCGCCTGGGAGTGTGAGGCTAGGTGCTGGGGTTCAGTGGCGGGTCCGTAGCGGTAACCACACGCACAGACCCATGATGGCCATTGCGAGGGGGAAGTGGATCGCGGTGACCCATGGGCTGTTGCCGACGAGCCCACCGATGTAGGACTCCAGGACCAGTGCGACAGCGAGGGTGATGCTGCCGATCAGCAGATCGCGACGTTCGCGTATTTTGATGAAGATCACGATCGCGGCGACGATCGTGAGGAGGATGGCTAGGTCAGCGCCCCGGGAGTGCACCTGCACCCAGGTCGCGTTGTATTTCTTACTCTCTCGGATGAAGATGCCCGCCCATACGGCTTGGAAGAGCACGATCACAGCAACCACGCCTATGAGTGAAGCGAACAGGGGGCTGCGCTGAGGGTTCTGGATCGCGGATTTCTGGGTCGCAGTGGCTGCGCTCATCGCATACCTTTCGGTGGCAGTGGCTGTGCTCGCTGATCTCTGGCTTGCGGACCGCACGCGAGCAAGGCGTTAATGGACAAACTGTCCATTAGTGCTAGCAATTTAACAGACACCACCAGGACCAGGGTCGGGCGCGTTGCGGTCCCTGATTTCTGATGGAGGCGACTGCGGGACCCGGCGCCCCGTATTGACCAACGATTCGGGAAACATCGGCTCGGTGCTCGAAGCGCTGCTCTCGGTAGTTGTTTCCCGTTCCGCTTACCGGACAGGGATCCCCGACCGATGAGCGATGGTTGACCGGAATGGGATCGGCTACCGAGTCGGCCTCGTGATGATGCCTTGGATTGCGTATCCCCGATGGCGTGCTTGGGTGCTCCGTCCTCGGGGTTTCGCCAGATGTCCTGTCCCGCCAACCTGTGGACGTTCTGGCAGCCGCCATCGTCGAATGTGCGTGCTCAGATGTTGAGCTCGTAGAGGAGGAGATCTCCGTTCATGCCGGTCTTGGTGAAGCCCGCGTGCTCAAGGGTCCGTTGGGAGGCAGTGTTGCCCGTTTCTGTGTCGGCGACGACGCGCGACATGCCCTGCTCGCGAGCGAGGTTGACGAGTGCTCGTGCCGCCTCCCCGGCGAAGCCTTTCCCACGGGCGGATGGGGCGAGCCCGTAGCCGATCTCGGCTGTTCCGTCCTCCGGCTGGCCCTTGAATCCGGTTCCACCCACTGCCAGGCCGTCTGCGGTTCGGATGATCAAGTAGTGACCGAAGGGTCGTTGGTCACCGTGCGCGGTGGTAGCGCGCAGAAACATGGTAGCGCCGATGATGTCGCCATCGAAGGGAAAGTCGTGGGCCCATGAGTCTTGTGGGCCCGGTTTACAGGCGATGATGCGTTCGGCCTCATCGGTATCGATGGGGTGAAGGATCAATCGTTCAGTGTGTAGATCGGCCACTGGGTCATCGCAACAGTCTCACCTGAAGCGCGCAACCCCTTTTGCTCCTTACGGGATGCTCGACTAGGACGACCCGCGCAGGCTGACCTTTTATGGATCGGTGACCGGATGTAGGGCTGCGCGCTGGTCTGTCGTTGTTAGTGGTCGGTCCAGTGGATCCACGAGCCATGCGGATTGGTGCGGGCGAGCACGTCACGTCCTTGCTCGACCAAGCGGAAGCCCTCGTCGTCATCGGTGTCGGTGACCGGGAGGACTGAGGGTGCCTCATTGGAGATCCAGTGCACCCCTAATTGTTCGACGGTGCGGGCGAAAGCGGCGCGCTTATCCGCGTCGACGTAGGCCAATACTGCGGAGTGAAACACCACGATCGTTGCTGCCTCGGACGGGACAGCCGCGACCAGGTCGGGCAGATCATCGACCAGGTCACCGCGGGTGACGATGGGTGGATCATGACGCGCAGCAACGATCGCGCCGCGTAACCGTTCGGCGCGGTCTTCCTGCCCTGGCCAGATCAAACACTGCAACCAATGCACGTCCGCGTCGTTGCCCGGGTCCAACGGGTTAAGGTCCAGGCCGCGGCGCCAGATGACGCGCGGCACCGATACTGGTAACGGCGCAGGGCCTTGAACGCGACAGTTCAGTGTCGGCGCCGCAGGATCCGCCCCGGCAACACGATGCCCGCCGTAGTCATAGGAGTACCGGTCCGGCAATAGCGTCAACCCGGCCGATGCGCCCACCTCGATCAAGGCCAACGGTTGCGGTAACCGGCACAACGCTGGCAGCAGCGTCGCGCACCGCGCGACCTCATTGGTTTGGGTGAGCCGATCACTCATCACAGCCCGCAGACGGCCTGATCGCTGATCCACCAGATCGTGCAAAGACCCAGCGTCCGGGACGGCGCCCAAGACGAACCGGGCCGCCGCGAACAACAGATTCGGTTGACGCTTATCCGCCGGCAACGACGCCAAGAAATCGAGCACCACATCATCACCGGCGACCGCCTGCGCCAACGCCTCATACGCCGGCGAACGACCAGCAGCTTCACGCTGCGCGAACCGGCGATAGTTCTCCACAGTGCTCACCAACGGATCCAACCCGCTCATGCCACCCGACCCCGCGATACGCGCCCCATCTGCAACCACCCGACGTGTCTACACCCCACCATCCGACAGCCACCAACCAGATCAAGCACACTGGACAGGAGGCGAGGATCGATGTGCGTTCGGCGGTGGGTGACTTCGACGACTTCGCTGCTGTCGTGGTCATGCAATGCCCGGACGCCGGCTACGGGTGAATAGTTGTTTGAGGCGCCTCGGGCGCTGCTCGACTTACAGCCCCAGCCTTACCGGGGCAGCTGGTATCCGGCTCGAAACCAGCGCGATCAGCGGCGTTGCGAGATCGCGAGGTGAGAACAGATCTGTCCCTCAGTAGTCGGCGATGTCCTGGCACCGCCACCATTGCCAACCGCTGATGTTCTCGGCAGCCAATTTGATACTGGGTTTCTTTGTCCCGTGCGCCGGTGCGCGCTTATCAGTGCCCGAGGGCTGGGGCTGCCGGGTCGGTGGGAAAGGCCCCGAAGGCGTGGCGCCGTAGAAAAGCCCACGCGTTGTTGTGGATCTCTTCGACCACTTCCCGCTCACCGGCGGGGTCTAGGTGGAACGCCAGCTGCCACAGGGCCCCGGACATGGCCAGCACCATCCGGTAGTGCAGCAGTTGTCCGGGATCTTGCACAAAAACGGCAGCCGCGTCGTGTAACTGCTGGGCCAACGAGGCCAGGTAGTGCTCGTGGATCTGGACTGCGGTGTCACTGGCGCGGCGTTGAAACCACATCTCCCGTAGCCCGGGCCGGGCGGCGAAGTAGGCCCAGAAGATGTGCACCAGGTGATGCTGTAACGCCTCGTAGGTGGGATGCCCGGCGCGGAAGGCTTCCCCGGTCGCGGTGATCAAATCCTGCATGTACTCGGTAGTGACCGTGGTAATCACTGCCTCGACGTCGGGAAAGTAGTGGTACAGCGACGCCGGTGACGTTTCCTCGGCCCGCGTGATAGCCCGGACGCCCAGATGCTCACCCACGGGCCCGTGGGTGTTGATCAACTCCGCGGTGGCAGCCACGATCTGTACGCGACGCGCTCGGCCTCGTTGCTGGGGCGGCAATGGGGTTTCCCACGGCCACTGCCCACCCTGGGGGCCACCGTGGGGCGCGACCTGCGAATCCTGGGCGACGCCGGGCGGGCCGGTCACCTGGTCGTTGACAAGCACCTTCGACATACCTCAAAGTTGAACACGGTTCAACTTCCGGGGCAACCCGTCGTCGGACGCACAACTGCACATCGAGAGGGAACGTTGATGAAGAAGATCCACGGCAGGGTCAGTGCTGAGGTAGACGGCGACTTCGTTGTCTTCCTGATCGGGATGCACGTCAACCGGTGGAGTGACCTGCGACGCTGGGGCCTCACATTCACCGCAATGGTCCGCGCGGTCCGCGAGCTTCAGGCCCAACCCGAGCTGGGGTTACTGCGCGCCGAGGGTGGCTTGTTCTTCGGCGGCCCAGCGTTTGTGCAGTACTGGCGCTCTTACGAGCAGCTAGAGGCCTACGCCCGCAACACCAACGCGGTCCACCTGCCAGCCTGGCGGGCCTTCAACAAAGCCGCCCGGACCAGCGACTCAGTCGGTATCTACCACGAGACCTACCGGGTGACCGCAGGAAATTTCGAAGTGATGTACAACCACATGCCCGAGGTCGGACTCCTGGCAGCCAGCGGCTCGCGCCCCCTTGACCGCAGCAGCACCTCCGCGCTACGGATGGGTGACCGCTCCAAAGATCAAGCACCCGTCGAAGCCCCGAACTAACCCACACACTTGCAGCAGGTGCAAGCAACTCAACGCGTCCCACAACTCGATCGCTGACCGAAACGGGATGCGTGAGCGGCCTTCTCCACATCCTCCGACCATGCGGTGGAGAGCGGGTGGGCGAGGCACGCCACATGGGCCCAACTTCACCCGTCCTGGCGGGGGCAAAGTTGGATTCACAGGGTCACGTAACCCTGCAAACAGCTTCGTTCGTTGTGTACATTCGCCCTGGCCGGATCAGATCGCAGAGACGATGACCTCCCAGAGGTGACCGTCGGGGTCGGTGAACGTCCCGGTGTATCCGTAGGGCTTCTGCTCGGGACCCGAGACCACCTGGCCGCCTGCCGCATCAACGTGTGCGACCAGGTCGTCGACCTCGCTGGTGGTGCCCACCTGCAGGCTGAGGAGGCACTCCGATGTCCCTGGCTCAGCGGTGGCGCGGCCGTGAGTGATCCAGCCAAATCCTCCGGTCGGGACGTACATCACCAAGGCCCGTTCGTTCAGCTTCACCCGCAGCGGTTCGGGGACACCGTCCTCGGCCACCTCGCCGGGCGTCTCAAGACCCAGGGCCAGGGCGAATGCGTGGGCGCGGGAGCGGTCGGCAGTGGGCAGAGCGATAACAAGGTTGTAGGTCGCCATAACTGGCGAGACTAATCTGCACCCCGTCCTCATTGTCTCGCTCATTTCACCTGACTAACCACGTGCCCAGCGTGCTCCGCTGGGCGATCGGTATACGGCTTTGACTGTGCCCGGCGCGGCTCACGACCTGAGTGGTCCAAGCCAGTCATGGGCGATTCGTGTGTCCTCAGCCGTGATCGCGTGACCAACCGGAAGTGCATGGTGAGTTATCCGTGCCCCAAAAGAACCCAGCTGCTCGGCCATACTCAGGCCATCGCCGGGTGCTCTGCGGCGGTCGTTGAGCCCGTCGATGATCAACACCGGTGTGCTGTCAAGGTGACAAGACGGGCCGTGAGTGAAGGGAGGCATTGGCCGGAACAGGATCGCCCCCGCCAGCAGATCTGGATGGGTCATCAATAAGGCCGCAGTCATGATGGCGCCGTTCGAGAAGCCAACAGCGATAGGGCGTCTCGGCAAGTCATATCCGGCGCAGCACGTCGTGATGAAATCCGCGAGCACGCTCACCCTGCGCCCGATGTCTGCCTCATCGATTCTGCGGTCTGGAAAGCGCCGAAAGAACGCGTATCCGCCGTCCGTAGCGACAGATCCGCGGACACTGATTCTGCTCGCCCGTGGTGCCAACTGACCGGCTAGAGGCACGAGGTCGGCCTCGGAACCGTCCGAACCATGCAGCAACACCAGGGGCAATCCAGTTGTATCGGCGCCAGCCACGAAACGGTGGACGTGCGCCGGCTCTCCCATAAGAACCACGCTAGGCCAGCAGCCCCCGATTGCCGATCGCTTATCGGCGATCGAAACACGACGTACGAGTTCGGTGTCGGCCTGCTCGTCGCGACCACTCACCGCTAGTGAACGGTTTGTCTATCAGTGGTGGGTTGAACGGTTGCTGGTCGTGAGCGATGCGGTGGCGGTTTGGCGGTAGCGGCGGTGGCGCAGGTGGGCCCGCAAGAGCGCGGCCATGATCAGGGCTGCCAGGGACACCGCGAACGCCAAGGTAACGATGATCTGGGCGGGCGACTGGGGGTTGATGCTCAGGTAGGACGTGCCCGGGTGGGACCGGTCGTACAACACCGTGATCTTGTCGCCGGCGGTAACGAGTTGTTCGTCCTGGGTGGTCAGGTCTGCTGTGCCGGTGTACCGCTGAGCGTGAGGTGTGCCCGCGCCGAGGGTGTAGGCGTAGGTCACGTAGTTGTCGTAATACCTCGTCCCGCGGTGGCTGTTGATGGACGTGCGGCTACCCACGATGGTCCCGCTCACCTGTGCCCCGTGTGCGGTGACCTGTTGCTGGGCGCGGTAGGTGTTCAATTCCTGGATCCCTAGGGTGCCTAGTCCACCGGCCAGGCCAACAAAGAAAAGGGTGCCCACAGTGATCAGGATGACCCGGGCCCGCGGGCGGGTGACCGGGTTGCGGGTAAGAGCGGCGCCCAGGCCGAACCCTCGCGCCGCAGATACCACCGGCACGTGGCGTTGCCTGCCGTGTCGTGCTGCACGACTGTCGTGCGTGACGGGCAGGGACTCCTCGCCGGTGGGGGCGCCTGGGCCGGCCCCGGCCAGGGAGTTGCGGCGGTGGACGTTGAACAACGCCAGTCGTAACGTGGCGGGGTACCCGGCCTGGCCCAACGCCGTAAAAATCCCCGACGGGGTCGGCGCGGTCCACCGCCACCGCATGTCCCAGCCTGCTACCGGTGCCCCGTCCAACCCGTGCACGACGACCTGGGTGTACCCGCGGCGGCGCAGACTGTCACCGCGTTGATACACCGCGACCAGGGTGATCGTGTCCCGGTCGATCTGCGCCTCGAACGCCTCCTGCGATTCGCGGTGCAATCCGTGCTGGCTGATGAACAACGACGTCTCGGCGCGGGGAGGCCCCCACGGGTGCAGAAACAAGATCGCGACCGCGAGCAAGACCGACACACCTCCCGCTATGACGTGACCAGCGGCGCCGATCGGGACAGCCACCGCGTACAACACCGCAAACACCCCCAAGGCGCCCAGGATGGTGGTGGCGACCCAACGGGTGGAGTCGTTGCTGTGGTCGGCGATGACCCGCCCGACATACTCCCAAGACAACGCCGGGCCTGACTCGTTCACCCGTTTCCTCATCTCCTCAGCCCTACTACCGCAGACTACGACCACACCCAGGCACGACCAGAGTTCCGCAGCGTCCCCGGAGCCCCGCCGGACAATGCGCGGCGAGCAGCAGGCGCGCGAGACCCGCCACCCAAGGATCACCAACAAGTACCAGGTCCAGGAGCATCCGTAACGGGATCTTGTTCCGTAATCGATCCTGTTACGGGTGGGAGTTGCAACTGGTGGCCAAGTCAATGTGTCGGTCGACGAAGTCAGCCAATCCAGACCTGGCGTGGCCGCGAACCACGATCAACCGTGGGACGGCCCCGGATACGGCCAACTGCAGTATTCAGGAGATTCGTCACGATGACTGACATGCGTTTGGCGCAGGAGGAAACCTCCGGCAGGACCGGCCCGCTGGCCTATGGACGGGCATTGGAGGGTTGGCGGGGGGTGCTGACCTGCCTCCTGGGCCTGGTGTGGCTGGTGGATGGGGCGTTGCAGTACCAGCACTACATGTTCACCCAGGCCTTTCCCCGCGAGATCATCCGGCCCGCGGCGGACGGGAACCCAGGCTGGGTGCGCGGTCCCATCGAGTGGTCTGCGACCCTGATGTCGCATCACCTCATCCTGTTGAACGGGGCCTTCGCGACCGTGCAGGTGCTCATTGCCCTAGGGTTCTTATGGCGGAGAACCCGCAAGCCCGCGCTGGTGTTGTCGCTCATCTGGGGTTTGTCGGTGTGGTGGATGGGCGAGGGCTTGGGCGGCATCCTGACTGGGCCGGTCTCCCTGCTGGGCGGCCTACCCGGCGCCGCCCTGCTGTATGCAGTGATCGCCGTCCTGATCTGGCCACGCCGTGCCGTGCCAGCGGGTCGCTATCAGCGCAGCGCCGCCACCGCTGGAGCATTGGGCAGGGTTGGGGCCCTCGGGTTGTGGGCGGCCCTGTGGATCTGGTTCGCGGTCGAGACCGTGTTGCCCGCCAACCGGACCGCGGGCGGCATGCACGACACGGTGGCCGGGATGGCCGACGGTGAACCGCACTGGATCGCCAGCATCAACAAGTGGGGCGCGGACCTCCTCGCCGGCCGCGGCCTGGTGGTGTCGATAGTGCTTACCGCTTGCCTGGTGCTCATAGCATTGTGCGTGTTTGTTCCTTCCATCACCCGCCCCGGGCTGATCTTGGCTATCGTCGCATCACTGGCGATCTGGGTCATTGCGCAGGACTTCGGCCAGATCGCGACCGGGACCGCGACCGACGTGAACACCGGACCGCTGCTGGCGTTGCTGGCCCTGTGCTACTGGCCAATCAAGGGTTCAGGCGCACAGGATGTCTCCAGCGGGTAGGTAGCCCGGCTCGGCGAGCAGACCCCAGACGTTCCGTTTCTGCTCAACCCCCGTATCTGTCGAAGCGTCGCGGGGCTGACGGTAGAGGATCCCTGCCCGGGATGGGTCAGGTGACCGGTGAGCGGCTTGTGTTGTTAGTAGGAGGCGACTATCTCGGCGGCGTCAATTTCGTCAGGCAAGGCAGTCATTCAATAGTCAGGTAGCACGTCTTTGAGCGGACCCGTCGCGCGCGGTGTCGTCTGCCGAGCTGAGCACAACGCCCCATCTCACAGCGGACGCATGGGCGGCGCACATTGGGTTGATTCTTCAATATCGTCTGATGGTGACGTCTCCCGGCAGATAGTGTCGGCATCGCTAATGGTGAGGTATGAGCCGACCGTGATCAATCCCATCCGCCGCACCGTTCGAAGGAACCACCCGAGCGCGCTGAGTTGTGACTCATTCCTCGCGCCGACTGGTTCACCATCATGTTCCTGACACTGCAGGTGCTTGCTACCGCGATCGCTGCGATAGCCCCTATGTTCGCGTTCGCCCCGGCCCCGGCCCCGGTCGCGACGGCCACTTCCACGCAGGCGCGCAGCTCGCAGGCAGACCCCACGGTCGCGGCGCTCTTCGACGGATCCAGTCAGACATCGGACCACACGTGCACCGCAAGTGTGGTCTCCAGCACCGCCGGTGATCTGCTCATCACCGCGGCCCACTGTGTGACAGGGACCGGCAACGGCACCGGGACCACGGTCGCGCCCGGTTATAACGCCGGAGCGACCCCCTACGGGGTGTGGTCGGTGACAGGCGTCTTCGTGGACTCAGCGTGGAAGACGTCGCAGCCAGACTCCGACGACTTCGCGATCCTGCGCGTCGCACCCAAAGTAGTGAACGGCACCACTCGAGAACTTCAGGATGTCACCGGGGCGAACACCCTCGCAGACACACCCAGTCACACTCTCGGTCCGACGACGCTGGTGACGGTGCAGGGTTTTAACACCGGCATCAACGATCACGCGATCTCCTGCACCAACCGCCTGCAGTTCACCGGAGGCGAACCGACCTTCGGATGTGGGGGGTACGTCGATGGATCCAGTGGTAGCCCCTGGATCGTTGTCGGGTCAGACGGGTTGCCCCGGGTGACCGGCGTCATTGGAGGGTTAAATCAAGGCGGTTGCACCAGCCAGACTTCTTACAGTCCCTCCTTCGGCGCCGCGGTGCACAACCTGCTGGCTCGCGCCGAGCAGCCAGACGCCAGGGGCGACATCACCCCCGGCGCAGGGCCTGGGCCGGGCTGCTAAGACACTGACGAGAACGCTCCCTGCCTGAACTACCGGTCGATAACTTAGGTGGATTGTGAGCATTTGGGACCGCCCAGGCTTCCCCCGACGCCAGTCCCCGTTCCCAGGGCGAACCGTGCCCGGTGATGGTGAGACGCCCCGAGCAGGCCGGGCACAGCCAACCACCGTCCCGTTCATCGATCGTTCACCGGCGACGCTCCTGGGGGAGCCCTCCCCGGCCTTATCCCTCAGAGACCGGGTCGTCATACCCGTCGGGTCGCCTGAAAAGATTCGCCGATGACTACCCCTCGAGATGTGTTCGACGATGCCACGATCACGGGCGACGGGTTCGAGTTGCGCGTTCCTTCTGCGGGCGACGTCGACGCGATCACAGCAGCGTGTCAGGACCTGGTCACCCAGCGCTGGCTTCCCATCCCGGTTCCGTATGAACGAGAGCACGCCCTCTCGTTTGTCACTGACATCGCACCTGAGCAGCGCCGCAGCGGATCCGGGCTCGTGCGGGTGATCGAGGTCGCGGGTCAGGTAGCCGGAATTATTGATCTGAAGAAGACTGACTGGCGAGCTCAGGTCACCGAGATTGGCTACTGGGTCGGACCAGCTCATCGAGGACACGGGCTGGCCGGTAGGGCCACCGAACGTCTCTCGCGGTGGGCGATCGAGCAGCAGGGGATGGAACGGGTGGAGATCACTGCAGCAAGTGGCAACGTTGCATCGCAGCGAGCCGCAGAACGCGCCGGCTTCACCCGCGAAGGTCTGTGCCGATCAGCCGGATACATCCACGCGGGACGGATTGACCTCGTGCTCTACGCGCGAATCCGCGACGACCTAGACCACGACAACCCACTCTGACCATCGAGTGCAGAAAGGGATCGGGGTGAAGCAGCACCAGCAGCTCTACTCCCACGCCGTATGACGATCCGCATACGACAAAGGTCGGCGTCTCGCAGGTCGAGGGCTGGTCCTGGTGATACTGGCTGGCATGGCCATTCCTGTTGATCCCGTTTGCGGTGGCTATTCGTGTTTGTGATGGTCTGGCATGAGCTGCGCCGGCGCCTGGGGCGGTCATTGGCGATGGGCTGTGCGGTGTTGGTGGCAGCGGCGGGGTTCACGGTGTTGACGTCGTCTTCGGATGCGTCGAAGTTGGCTACGACGGGGACGGTGCAGAAGAACTCAGTGACGTCGTATGACGTGTTGGTGCGCCCGAAGGGTGCCCGGACCACGCAGGAAGTCTCGGGCCGGTTGGTGCAGCCGGGGTTCCTCTCGGGGATTTACGGCGGGATCAGCATGGGCCAGTGGCAGCAGATCCTGCATATGTCGGGGGTCTCGGTCGCGGCGCCGATGACGGTGGTCTCTACGGTCCTGCCTGAGTGGGTGCCGGTGGATCTGACCAATGTTGTCAGCCGCACCGCTGCGACGACGCTGCGTATCGATGGGACTTGGCACCTGCCGGATGGTCGTTCCCAGCAGCAGCAACCGTTGTTTGCCTGGCGTACCCCGTCATCGGTGGGTGCGCCTTGGTCGGGTCCGAAGTCACCCCCTCAGTGCCAGAATTCGCCCAGCTACGTGCCGCCTCTTTCGGGTTTGCTATTTACCCAAATACCGGGGTACTTGAACTGCGACTACGACCTACATAACGGGGTGCTTCGCTCGAACAAGCTCTCAGGTGTCGCCGAGGGTCACTCCGTCACACCGGTGACGACCCAGTTGCCGCAGGTGTTGGTTGCGGTCGACCCGACCCAGGAAACCAAACTGTTGGGGTTGGCCGGCGCCACCTCGACCCGGGCGATGGCCGCGTTGCAACGCCGGGTCGTGACCGCCCAGGACGGTTCCACTGTGGCGCCCGTCCTGTTCTCCACCCGCCCACCGGGGCCTACGACCCTGTCGGTGACGGTCAGCACGTTGGGTGCGGCCGGTAACCGGGTGGTGGCGACAGGGAAGGGAAAAAACGACCAACTCGGGGGGTTGCGACGGTTGCCGACACGGCCCGTCGCACATGACACGATCACCACCGGGGACTCAGAGCGCGCGCTGCGCTCAGGAATGCGCGCCTACCCCCAAAACGCGTCCCCGTACACCGAACTTGAGTACCCAGGGTCGATGTATCAGTACTGGACAGCGTCACAACCGCGGTTGACTGGGTCCGGGCAGCACTTCACTGCTGTCCCGGTGAAGAACGACCTGGTCCAGTTGTGGACCTCGGGAAGTTTCGACGGCACGGTGCCGGTGGGGACCGATGACCGCAACTACCGCACACTCGCGTTGCACCAGCCTCCACTGCCGCAGGGCATCTCCAACCCCATCTCGTTCGTGGACAAGGGCAGTTTTGACCCGGGCAAGTTAGCGGGACTGGACCAGATCGCGGGGCAGGTACTGACCGGGTACGCCACGGCACCCACCACTGGCGCGAACCCCGCATCCAGAGCCGCCCTGGGTTACAAGCCGGTGCAGTCCTCGCCGAATATCGCCGCGCTGGTGCAACCCGCACCGACGATGCTGACGAATCTGAGCGCGCTACCGGACCTGGTCAGCCACGCGACGAACGCACCGGCCGGTGGGGCGCCGATCAGCGCGATCCGCGTCAAAGTCGCTGGCGTCACCGGGGTCGACGCGGTCTCCAAAGAGCGGGTGCGACTGGTCGCGCAGCGGATCAGTGCGATGGGGTTGGACGTGGACATCACCGTGGGGTCCTCGCCCTCCCAGGTCACCCTGCACCAACCGGCCGGGACCCATGGGCAACCCGCCCTCCTACTTGATCAGTGGTGGGCCAAGCTAGGGGTCGCGACCACCATCCTCAAAGCCCTCGACGCCAAATCACTCGGGTTGTTCATCCTGGTGTTACTGGTGGCTGGGTTGTGTGTTGCGAACTCCGCGATCGCCTCGGTCCGCTCCCGGCGCACCGACCTGGGGGTGTTGGCGTGTGTCGGGTGGACCAAAGCCGCACTGTTCCGGTTGGTCGTGACTGAGCTCGGGGCGATTGCCCTGGTCGCGGGGGTCCTCGCGGCCGGCCTGTCGTTGGTGTTGGGTGCGGCGTTCGGGACCCCCGTCAGCCCCTCGCGGGCATTGCTCGCGATCCCTGCCTCTTTGGCCGTGACGTTGGTGGCCGGGTTCGTGCCCGCCTATCTGGCCGCGCGATCTGATCCGATGGACGCGGTCCGCCCAGCCGTCACAACACCTCGCACACCGCGGGTGACTCGTACGGTGCTCGGGCTCGGCCGGGGGAACTTGTCCCGCTCCCGCGCCAGGACCGTTCTCGCTGTGCTGGGTCTGGTCGTCGCGACCGCGGCTTTTACTCTGCTGCTCGCGATAACGGTCGGGTTCCAAGGCGCCGTCGTCGGATCCATCCTCGGTGACGCGGTCGCGATCCAAACCCGCACCAGCGACTACGCCGCCGCCCTCGCCACGTTCGCCCTCGCCGGGATCGGGGTCGGGAACTTGATGTACCTCAACATCCGCGATCGCGGACCCGAACTGGCCACCCTGCGCGCGACCGGGTGGACCGAACAGCACCTGCGCCGGCTCCTGCTCACTGAGGGCGCCCTGATCGGCGCCATCGGCGGGGTCCTCGGCGCTGTCCTCGGCCTGGCCGCAGCGCTGGTCCTGATCGGGTCCCTGCCGGTCCTGGTGCTGCTCGCAGCTTTGGGTACTGCGGCCGCGGCTGTTTTGATCTCCCTGGTCGCGACATTGCTGGCGTCCACTCTGCTGCTGCGGCTGCCCACGACCTTGCTGCTGACCGAGTAGGCAACACATCGGGTCTATAACTTTTCCCGCGCTAGCAGATCCGGGTAACGCATCGTGGGGATACTGGCCCGGTGAATGAACGCCGCGACCGTCTCGATATCGGGGGCCGCTTGTGTTCGTGATGGTCTGGCATGAGCTGCGCCGACGGTTGGGACGGTCGTTGGCGATGGGGTTCGCAGTGCTGGTCGCTGCGGCGGGGTTCACCGTGTTGACCTCCTCTTCGGATGCCTCAAAGTTGGCCACGACCGGGACCGTTCAGAAGAACTCCCTGACCTCCTATGACGTGCTGGTGCGCCCCAGAGGTGCCCGCACTGCGCAGGAGGTGTCGCAGCAGTTGGTGCAGCCGGGGTTCCTGGCGGGGATCCGTGGCGGGATCAGCACCGGGCAATGGCAGCAGATCCTGCACATGTCGGGTGTGCAGGTCGCGGCACCGATGAGCGTGGTGGGGTCAACGGTGTTGGCGACACCGGTGCGGGTGGACATCACGAAAGAGATCAGTCGGTCCGCGCCCACGACGTTACGGATCGTCGCGACCTGGCATTTGCCTGATGGTCGGGCGCAGGCGCAGCAACCCAGCTTCGTCTATCGCACCGCGCGATCGCTGAGCGCTTCGCCCTCCGTGCCGAGCACGGTACCTGTGATGTGCCAATACCCATATCAATCTCCGCCGATGCCCAACAACCAGTTGATCTCTCAAGCTCGCGGCGGTCTGGATTGTGAGTACGAGAACTCCAACGGACAGATCTCCTCCTACCATCCGGCCGGGGTACCCCCGGGTCATTCGGTGATCGAGCTCGTCGTCCCGCTACCTCAGGTCCTCGTCGCCATCGATCCCGCTCAGGAAGCAAAGCTCTCAGGCCACGGTGTGGCACGCGGGGATCAACAACTCGCGGGGCTCAAACCGC
>JALYUK010000153.1 GCA_030853805.1 Actinomycetota bacterium
CACCCGCACCGTGACATGGAGATCGTCACCTGGGTGATGGAAGGCTCGCTGGTGCACCAGGACTCCACCGGTCACAACGGGATCATCTACCCCGGGCTGGCGCAGCGGATGAGTGCAGGCCGCGGGATCATGCACTCGGAGAAGAATGACTCCTGGCGCATCTCGGGGGATGCCCACCGCGACCCCGTGCATTTCGTGCAGATGTGGGTCGTGCCCGACGAGGACGGCATCACGCCGGGTTACGAGCAGTTGGAGATCGACCACGAACTGCTGTCCGGTTCACTGGTTCCGGTCGCGTCGGGGATGGACAAGCACGACGGCGAGTCCGCGATCAGGATCAAGAACAAGTACGCCGCCCTGTACGTGGCCCGGTTGCAGACCGGCCAGAGCGTCGAATTGCCCGAAGCGCCCTACCTGCACCTGTTCGTACCGCGTGGTTCTGTCACCCTTGAAGGTGCGGGCCCGCTCGCCACAGGTGACGCCGTCCGGTTCACCGCGACCGGCGGGCAGCAGATCATCGCGACCGAATCCGCCGAGATCCTGGTGTGGGAGATGCACGCCGGGCTCGCGGCCTGACCCGGCTGAACAGCGAAACGAGGAGGACTTGTGAGCGGACCGGTCAGCAGCGTCGACGCACCACCCGCAGTCGCCGACTGCGGTCACCCAGGCGCGCCGTGCGTCGAGGTGACCAACAGCCGTGAGGCGCAGGTGGGCAAGATCCGGGTACGACGGGCATTGCCCCGCAAAGGGCGACGGATGGTCGGAGCGTGGTGTTTCGCTGACCACATGGGCCCCGCCGACGTCACAGAGAACAGCGGGCTCGATGTCGGTCCGCACCCTCACATCGGGCTGCAGACGGTCACCTGGCTGACCGACGGTCAAGCGCTGCACCGCGACAGTCTCGGCTCGGAACAGGTCATCGAACCCGGGCAGTTGAACTTGATGACCTCCGGCGGCGCGGTCTCACACGCCGAGGAAGCCACCGGCCACTACCGCGGCACCCTGGAGGGAATTCAGCTCTGGGTTGCATTGCCCGAGACAACGCGGCACGGCGCGGCGGCGTTCGAACACCACGTCGACCTACCCAAGGCCGAACTGGACGGCGGGGTGGCGACCGTGCTGATCGGCGACTTCAGCGAGCTGACCAGCCCGGCACGCCACGACACCCCGCTGGTCGGTGTCGACCTCGACCTGCGCGGCCCCACGACGGTGCCGCTGAACCCGACGTGGGAGTACGCGGTGGTGGTCCTGCAGGGATCGGCCGGTATCGACGGGCGGCCGCTGGAGCCGGGCACACTCGGTTACCTGGGGCAGGGCCGCGATGAGGTGCGCCTGGATGCGACCGCAGCGACGCGCGCGATCCTGCTGGGCGGGGAACCGTTCGAGGATCCCATCGTGATGTGGTGGAACTTCGTGGCCCGCGACCGGGCAGAGATCGACGCCGCATACGCCTCCTGGGCACAGCAGGACGATCGGTTCGGCCAGGTCCGGTCCAGCCTGCCGTTGATTCCGGCCAAGGCACCTTTCTGGCAAACCGGGAGCGGGCGATGACTTCGGCCGGGCCAAGCGACCTGACCCAGCAGGGCGCGCGGGTACCGATCGATCGGGAGCACCCGCGGGTGTACCAAGCGCAGGTACAGGTCGCCCTAGCCGTGCGGACCGCAGTAGCCGAAGCAGGGCTCGACCGCACTCTGATCGAGCTGGTCAACATCCGGGTGTCGCAGATCAACGGGTGCGCGTTCTGCCTGCACACGCACGTGCGCGACGCCCTCGCGGCCGGCGAAACGCCACAGCGTCTGGCGGTGTTACCGGCGTGGCGCGACACCACCTTGTTCACCGACCCCGAGCGCGCCGCGCTGACCCTCGCCGAGTCCCTGACCACCTTGCCCGACGTCCGCATTCAGAACAGCGACTACACCGAGGCCGGTGACGTGCTCACCGCCGAACAGGTCTCTGCGGTGGGGTGGACCGTCATCGCGATGAACGCGTTCAACCGGATCTCGATCTTCAGCCGTCACCAGGTCCGCGTCACACCAGCACCACGGAAGGACACGCCATGAACCCCGTTCGCGACAACCCCGAGCAGAGTCGGTACGAGATCACCAAGGACGACCAGATCGTGGGGTTCGCCGAGTACAAGCTCACCGGCGCCCTCATTGCGTTCACCCACACCGAGGTGTACCCCGACTTCGCAGGCCGCGGGTTGGCGCGGCAACTGGTCACCGATGCGCTGGCCGACGTCCGCGATCGGGGTCTGGCGGTGCTGCCGTTCTGCCCGTACGTGCGCACTGTTATCGCCGACAATCCGGCGCAGTACCTCGACCTCGTCCGGGCCCAGGACCGGGCACGATTCGAGCTACCCGAGGTGGCCGACGGCACCGACTCGCAGACCACTCACGGCGACGACGTCGCCGGCCGGTCATGACGACGTCGGTGGCCGACCTTCCGGCCAGGCAGCGATACGAGATCTCACGGGATGACGACATTCTCGGTTTCGCCGCGTACCAGAAGACTGATCAGCTGGTCGTTTTCACCCACACCGAGGTCGATCCCAGTGTCGAGGGGCAGGGCATCGGGGGCCAACTCGTGCGGGAAGCTCTGGACCACGTGAGGAGTCTCGACCTGCTCGTACTGCCGGTCTGCCCGTTTGTTCAGGCGTGGATGAACCGACACCCCGAGTATGCCGACCTGGACTACCGACGCCCTCCGGGCAACGTCACCGACTAAGGCCTCGGGTGTCGAACGGCACCCGGTAATGAGCACGACCCACATCAAAGGAGCACGAATGTCTGTGAAACTCGCGATCGTCTACTACTCGTCCACCGGCACCTTGCAAGGTATGGCCGAGCGCCTGAAGTCGGCGGCCGAGGCGGCCGGGGCCGAAGTCCGCCTGCGCCACGTCGAAGAACTCGCCCCGGATGCTGCGATCGACAGCCAGCCTGCATGGCGGGCCCACTGGGACGCCGTCAAGGACGAGCCCCGTGCTGTTGCCGACGACATCCTGTGGGCGGATGCCGTCCTCTTCGGCACCCCGACCCGTTTCGGCAACGTCTCCAGCCAACTCAAGCAGTTCATCGACTCGCTCGGCGGCCCGTGGAGCCAAGGCCAGTTGGCCGACAAGGTCTACGCCGGCTTCACGGCATCGCAGACAGCGCACGGTGGCCAGGAGGCCACCCTGCTGAGCCTCTACACGACGATCTTCCACTGGGGCGGAATCGTGGTTGCACCCGGCTACACCGACGGTCTGAAGTTCGTCGACGGCAACCCCTACGGCGTCTCGCACGTCACCGGCGCGGCTAACGACGCACCGCTCGACGACGCCGCGAACGACGCCCTGGACCACATGGCCCAGCGAGTCGTGACCATGGCAGGCCGCCTGAAAGCCTGATCTTCCGATCAAGGCCAGGCTGCACGTCAGGGTGAGCCGAGATTGGTGGTTCACAGCAAGTCAGACTGGCGCAAGGAGGAACCAAAAATTTCATTCGCTAAGGGTGGAGTTAGTCGAGCTCGATGCCCATCACCAATATGAGGAGATCCACGGATCGTCTCCTCCTCTGCGCCTCCACAGTCCTGCCCGCAGCTCGTGCAGCTCGTGCAGCTCTGCCAAGGCGTAGCGGCGCTTGGCCGAGCTGGTCGGGTAGAGCTACACCTAGGACGTCAGCAGACTGCCTGGGCAAGCATGCCCCGTTCACCGCGAGTGTGGCCAAAGACCTCTCACCGACCGGATGAGCAATTCGAACTGCAAATTATCCCGATCGCCGAACCGTCACCGATAACGGATGCCTGTAGCACGTCGTCTGCCCGAGGTTCTGGGTGACGTGGGTGATGCCGGGCTATGCACCCCGGGGGTGCGCAGCCCGGTCGGACCGCCTCGGCCCGCCGCCACCATTCCGCCGTGGCCGACGCACCCAGGACGGCGGCCAACGGCACCTTTGCCAGCCACACCGGAGGAACCGGTAATGTCCGGGCTCGTCGGGCGGGGCGCTGCTAACCGGTCACGCGCTCAGGTTCAGCCACCCTGCGCCGGGCACTTCGTTAGAAAGAGGCCCCGAACGACGAGATTGGCGGTCGCATCCTTCGTCTGTTCATGATGTGAAAACCACCAGGGTCGAAGCCGTGCGCTTTCGCTTTCCGCCCGGTCGGGGCCCGAGCGCGTTTCCCGGGTACTCATGGGCCGCGCAAGAATGTCGCGTATGGGGATGGTGGTGACGTATCTGGCGGTGATCTTCGGTTGCGGGCTGATCGCGATAGCGGTCAGGTTGCCGCCGCTGATTGGTTTCCTCGGCGCCGGGTTCGCGCTCAATGTGCTCGATGTGGAGCAGGTCGACGCGTTGTCGGTGCTCGCGGACATCGGTGTGACGCTTATGCTCTTCGCGATCGGCTTGCGGCTGGATCTTCGGAGCCTGCTCGGCAAGCACGTGTGGGTCACCGCTGGGGCGCACATGGCGCTGCTCACCGGCATCGGAACCCTGTTCCTGGCGGGGATGAGCGCGCTCGGGGCCTTCGGCCCCGAGCCGTGGCATGTGCTCGCGACGCTGGCGCTGGTGCTCTCGTTCTCGAGCACCATCTTCGTGGTCAAGATCCTGCAGGAGCGCGGCGACGAACAGGCCCTTTACGGCAGCATCTGTATCGGCGTCCTCGTCATGCAGGACATCGTGGCCGTCGTGGTGATTTCGATCTCCCGCGGCCAGGCACCGAGCATCTACTCGCTCGGCCTGCTGGTCCTGGTCCCCGTGCTGTACTGGGTCACCCGGCACTGGTACCGGCTCGGTCACGGCGACATGGGCGCGCTCTTCGGCATCGCGATGGCACTGATACCCGGGTACGCGCTCTTCGAATGGCTGGGCCTGTCCGGCAGCCTCGGTGCGTTGGTCATGGGGCTCGTGCTCGCCCCGCATCCAGGGGCAGATCAGTTGTCGCACTCCCTGTTCACGGTCAAGGAACTGCTGCTGGTGGGCTTCTTCGTCACGATCGGGTTCGAAGGTCTACCTACCTTGCACAACGTCGCCGTCGCGGCGGTGTTGTTGCTGCTGCTCCCCCTGCACGCCCTGGTGTATTGGGGGTTGTTGTGGCTGTTGGGCATGCGCAACCGGACCAGCGTGCTCTCGGCCCTGCTGCTGTCCAACTACTCCGAGTTCGCGTTGATCATCGCGGCAATGGGAGTCTCCGCCGGCTGGCTTTCCTCGCACTGGTTGTTGTCACTGTCGATCGCCGTGTCCGCCGGGTTCGTCATCTCGGCCGTCGCGAATCCGCGCAGTGTGTCGTTGGCCTCTTGGTTCGCCCAACGTATGCCGGCGCGGCCCCCGCACAAGATCCACCCCGAAGACCGCCCCATCGAACTCGGGGAGTCGACCGCCATCGTGCTGGGCATGGGTCGCGTCGGCTACGCCACCTACCAGCAGCTGACCGACGCGTACGGATACGCCGTGCTGGGTGTCGAGCACGATGCACTGCGTGTGCACAAGCTGCGCACGCGTGGGGTCAACGTCGTTGAAGGGGATGCCACTGACTACGACTTCTGGGGCCGGCTGATGGGCTCGAGCACGGTGCGCATCGTCGTGCTGGCCATGCCCGCCCAACACGCCAACATCGACGCACTGCGCGAGCTGCGCAGCTTCGGCTACGGGCAGGTCACGGTGGCAGCGGTCGCCTCCTACCAGGAGGACGTAGAAGAGCTCGAGGGTCTGGGCCTCGACGCGATCATCCGCCTGTACGAAGGTGCCGGCGAGACACTCGCGGACCGCTCAGTCTCCGCGGACCGCCAGATCTCCGCCCACTGACAAGGGGAGGTCAACGTTCCGCATCTCACCTGTCTCAGACAAGCTCGTCGCAACACCGGTACCGCTGTCCTGCAGTCGGCACACACCCGAGGCACTCTCCACTGCCTGGCGAGGCACCATCCACCCGATGAGGCCCCACGCCGCAATTCGCAGGATTACCAGGACGTCGAAGAGTGCTTGACGTCGTCGTAGGGCGGTCACCTCGGCATACAGGCTCATCGCG
>JALYUK010000161.1 GCA_030853805.1 Actinomycetota bacterium
GAGGAACCGCTACCGACGCATCCCCGCGCCAGTTGCCTCACATGCACCGGTTGCGATCCTCGGCTCCTCTGAAGAGGAGCCGCTATCCTGCCTGAGCTGGGCCTTTTTGATTTCCTCGCGTCGTGCGTGGGATCGCAGCTCGAAGCTAAAGGGTATCTCTGTACGGGTTTCACTGTCGGTCCTTACTGGTAAAGAGCACCCCGGCCTTCACCGGGATTCCCCACCTAAACTCCAGACACCTGGCATGCGCGGCGAGTTGTTGCTGTACCGACGAGTTGCTTCAGGTGCTCGGTGTTGGCTTGGTTTCGATGGAAGGCCGATGATCCTCAGGTCATCTCGGCCAGGTCGCAAAACCCGTGGATACCAAGGTCATCGTTCCAGACGGGCAGCGAATATTAGACGGTGGTCTTCCCTCTGCCTTAACCGTGGGTGGAGCGGTCTGAGGCTGCGTGATCGGCGTCGCCTTGGGCAGTCAGTGTGGGCATTCGTGGCCTACTCAGCGTCAACGTGGATCAGGGCGGCTGGGCGAGGGCAGGAGGCGTGCTGCTCTCTCGCTGAAAGGAGGACTGCGCTCCCGCGCACGGTGCTCATAGCAACGTGTTCAAGGTGACGCCCTCGGGTAGGTCGTTGCTATCGACGGTGACGGTGTAGTCGGCGAAAGCCCGAGGCGGGGTGGTCGAGTTCTTCAGGGTGCAGGTGACTCGTTCGGTCAGGGTGTGCATGGGGGCGCGCCCGAAGGCGTCGTCGTGGGTGAAGACGTAGAGCCCACGGCTGGACATGGTGGGTCGCGCAGCACTTGAGGTGTGGTCGAAAAGGTTGATCAGGCAGCGGTAGAGCAGCTGCAGGTCAGTGTCCGTGACCCCGGTGGTAGCGCCGCGGTTGGCGGAGTAGGACAACGTCGCGCGGAAGAGCCCGTAGGGCACCGTCCATTTATTTCCCATCGTTCCGCCTTGCTTCTCGGCGTCGGCGGCTGTCGTGTGCGCTACCCGGGTGATGGTGTGCTCGGTGGGCGTGACGGGGTCCCTCGTTCGAGCGAACGAGACTTGAAGGGGGCCCCGGATTTGGCCGAGGGCGGAGGTTTTCCCGGTCGATAGGACGGCCCCGAACATACGAATATCAAAGTAGGTACGGCATAGCCAGTCACGTGCAGCGGCAACGTCTTTGGTCCTCTTCGCACCGTCCAGGGCAAGGTTGTTCTCGGCGTAGGAGCGCTCGAGGCGGGCGTTGAGCGCGGTCCCGGCCGTGACGAAGATGTCGTACCCCGGCCGCTCGCCTGCTACAAGCTGGATCGTGTCGCGAATTTTGCGTTTGAGGGACACGTCCGTCATCAGGCCGTGGCTGGTTTCGGGATCGACGCGGGGACGGTTACCGGCATCAGGGTCGCCGTTGGGATTGCCATCGGTAATGTCGAAAAGCCACACGATGTCGTGGCGGACTGCGGAATTCGTGGGCGTGCTCATCAGCTGCCTCCTGGGTGATGTACCGGTGGGGGTCATTGAGGGGAGCTGATTTAGTCGCCGAGGATGTCGTCCGGCACCTGCGCAGGCTCCAGCTTGTTTGTCGCGCGGCGCGCGATGGCCTCATCGATCATGCGCTGCGTTGCCGCGCGCTGGTGGTGGTATCCCAAGACGAACAGCGCCTGTTCTTGAAGATTTGCCCGGGCGGGCACCACGGCGTCGCTGTCGAGCAGGTCGATGATCGTGTCAATGTCGCGGCGGTGATAGCGATCGCGCCCACTGCGGCCTAACTTGCCCAACCACGCCGCGGACTGTTTCTCCCCAGCGCTGAGCACCAGGCGGGGCGAACTGATAGCGCCTGCGAGCAATTTGTCGGCGAAGGTGGTGTTCGGTGTGCTTCCCCCATACGCGCGGGCAGCGGCGATCTGGAGTGCTTCGTACGCGGCGAGGAGTCGACCAAGGACGTAACACGGTGTGGTGTTGGCGGGTTCGAGTCCTGGCATGGGGCACTCCTTCAGGTGGGGGGTACGGGTGATAGCCAGGCGCAGAAACGCGGCACGCGGATCGTCGATACGCCCGTCAGCGCTGATACGCCCCAGGGTGTGGGCCAATAGCGCAGGCCCTACCGGTGCCCCTTCGAACGCGCACAGGCGCAACCGCTCGGTAATGTCCTCGGGGTGATGCCCACCAGGGTCACCGGTGCGCAGGTACGTGGCACCGTCGTGAGAGCCGGTCGCCTGCGCGATGCGCCACAGGGGTTGATAACGGTGCCCATCGGCGTATCGCGGTTCGATCTCGATATCGCGGAACCAGGAGGCGATAGTGGCTTTGATGTGGGCCAGTGGCACATGGTTCCAGCGCCGAACGACCAGGCGTGCGGCGTTCGCCGACAGCAGCAGGGAATGAAATTCCTGCTGCGATACGGGCTCAGCCGGTCGGCCCCGGCCCACTGATGCCAGCAACGCGGTCACGTCGCCCAGGGTGGGATGGTCGGTCATCAGGAACGGGTCGAGGTCGTCGTTTCCTTCGATCCACCAGATCATCACCGTCCGGTTGTCACGCCTGGTGTGCGTGCGGTTACTCAGCAGATGGTTCAGGCTGGCCGGGATCGCGTTAGCGCAATCAGCACAGATCGGGACCTGTCCCAGACCCCTCGTGAGCCCATACCCGTAGACCAGTTCGTTGATACTGATTAGCGCGGTCCCGCTGGATTGACCACCAGGAACCAGGGACCCTTTCACCATTTGTGGGAATGAGCTGACCAAGTCCCCTTCTGTCCCACACACCAGGCACAACCCGCGGGCACCGGAGCTTTTCGCGCCCGCAGCCTGGCCCGCCCAAAATGAAGCCGCCGTGACGGAGTGATGAGCGGGTACACCGGCCACAGCCACGCACACCATGTCTTTAGCCGTCCATTCCGCCGGCTGGCGGACCTGTCCGACGTGCCGGGTCAGAAACCGCAGAACAGCCGCCGGCACCGGGTCTACTTTTTCATCGGTGTCATCTGCCCACTGCCGGTGTAACTGCAGGTAAGCCTGGTGGCGGGCCGCCGCCTTCACTGGCGTCATCGCACCGTCAGACCATCCCAGCACGTAGGCAATGCCATCGACGCCCAACATTGGGGCGACGTTGACGGTGCGGGTGATCTTCGGGGTTGCCATCTGGGCGCCCGGCTTCGTGCTGACTTTGCCGCCGCGTTCTTCGGTATGGGTCAACGGGATCAGTATCGGACTGGGCGATCCGTCAGCAGCAAGGTCAAGACGCCAGCTCACTGACGTGGCCTCGTAGTACGCGGGGGTGATGTCCTCGCAGCTGTCGGCGTACCGCACCAATGATTGCAACAAGGTGCTCATACCGCTCCACCACCAGCAGCGATGCCTTGGGCCGGCACGTGCAGCACGCCATCATCCAGTCTCGCGGTGAACCAGGACGAAATCGGGGTCGTGCCCCCGGGGCCGAAAGTGATCGAGTGCAGCATCACCCCCAAGTCCGTGCTGAGGGCGATCGGAGCATCACCGGTGGCCGGACCAAAGGATGCGGTGAACTCACGGGTTCCCAGGTAAGGCTGGGCGAAGCACGCCCCGCGTCGTACCCGCCGCCGGAACTGGTCGCGGTACTTCGCTGCCGGGTCGCTCGCGTGATCTCGCAGCTGAACATGGGCGTGGATCCGGTATCGAACATCTTTCAGGAAGGTCGTTGCCCGTTGAGTGCGATGCGCGGCGGTATCAATCTTCGCGCCCTGGGCGGCAGCATCGACGGTCAAAACTTGGGTGGTTTCATTGCGGCGCACCGCCCCCTCCACGATCGGCGCCAGCACCTCAATAGCCACGATGCGCCACCCAAATTCTGGTTTCCAAAAGATCGCCTCCAGGACACCCACAGCAGCTGAAGGCGTCATCACCGGGTAGCTAACCCGTTCAACCTTGGCCTCGGGCCGGGTGAACAACGCAGCCGGCCCCCACACCTCAACAACCACTGGCGGCTGAGCATCGTGCGGGGGAAGATTCAACGTCAACTCACTACTCCTCGTCATCACCGGTGCACTCACCACATCGAATCGTGGAGCCCAGTAAACAAGTCAACCCCCCACCAGTGGGTCATAAAGCACCTGGTCCAGATGTGCGCACCCCCGGGGACAGCCTCCACAATGTAAGCCGACATAGCAGGTTGCGACGCGAGCCGAGTTGAGTCCCTGATAGTGGTGTAGCGCGGCTGCCGCAGTTGGTTCTGGACATAGGTGCGGTCGCCGCGTGATGAGTTTCGCGCCTCAACGCGGACCGGCTTCTAATCAATCCAGCAGATGAGACCCTGGCGCTGTCGACGATCCGTGACGACGAGTCTTTCGCGAAGCACGCCGAAGCGGCCAAATCACGCGTGAGTCAGTCCCGAGTATCGACACTGATCTGTCAGCGATCCGTCCAGAACCGTCGTTCCGCACGCTCACACATCACAGATATGCCGCCAGGTGAACTCTGACCAATTTCGGTGATGACGATTCATTGTCGAGAACCAGGAGGAACTGAGCACATGACGTTGGTTGCAGAAGTGGTCGACGCCGTCACCGGCGGAGACACCCACAAAGATACCCATGCCCTTGAGATGACCGCGCCCACGGGCGCGACTATCGCCACACTTGTTATCGACAACTACGAAGCGGGCTTCGCGACGGCACTCGCGTGGATCGTCGAGCACACCGACGAATGGGCCAAAGGACGCGGCTACCTCGGCCTCGACGTCCCGGCCCGATCACGCCTGACCGCCAGCAGCAACCCCGACACCGAACCCCAGATCGGAGCCAGCACCATACCCACCCTGACCGCCTAAACCAACAGGCATTGGCAATCTCGTTGTGGATCGCTACGCGGCCCGACGGCAAACGGGAACATG
>JALYUK010000021.1 GCA_030853805.1 Actinomycetota bacterium
GCATTCGTTTGATTCGAGCGTAAAGGCCGACGTCCGCCCATCTCCATCCTCGACCGGTGATCAGCCCAGTGCCCGAAGCATCCCGATTGGCGGTCGATGTCGGGCACTGGGCTGATCACCGGTCGAGGATGGAGATGGGCGGACGTCGGCCTTTACGCTCGAATCAAACGAATGCCCAGATCATCTCTGCAGGGCATGCTGGTGACCATGGCGAGATCCCCACATGGTTTCAGCTACACACGCGTCGGCGAAGAGATCGTGATCGACCACCATGGCCGGCAGGCGACGATCCTTCGAGGTGCCGCCATGACCCGGTTCTTGAGTGATGTCGAGAATCGAGATCCTCAACAACTCATGGCGCGCGTGACCGGCAATTACAAGCACGGGAACGAGCGGGCTTCTACGGGTCATCCCCGTCGTCAAGGACGCTGACCCTGTGCCGCACACCGGTAGTCGATCGGCCTGCAGACCGGCGGGCTGCGGTCATGGCCGCGCTCACGGCGGCCCGTACCGCTGCCACAACTCATCGCGCTCCGGTCTCCCGACCGGTTTGGCGTCAAATACGAGCCCGTTCACATTGTCGTGCTCGAACCTGCCCTGTTCGAGCTCGGCCACCACACACCAGCGCGGCCCGTAGTCCTCATTCGGCTCATCACGCCGGTCGTCCCGCCAGTTGACCTAGTACCAAAGTCACTCTCGCTTCACCCAGAAGAACGGAAGCCCGCGCATCCGGCTCACCGCGGTCGTTAGAAACGCCTCGACACATCCGTCACGACTCAACTCCCACACCGCATCGCGGAATGGATCCAGCCTGGGGTCACGGGGCCAGTCTCCCGAGAACACCACGACCCCAGTATCGGGTCACTGGGCTGACCAGCCTGCCGATTTTGAAGTACTTCCCTGCGCCCGATAGGTGATCCACCATCGGTCGCTTTGCCCAGGATCGCGGCGTCAGGCTGGAGGCGAGTCATTCCTCGTCCTTGAGTTCGTTGATGGGGTCGTGTCTGCGCATGTCAGCGTCTTCATTCCGCGAGCAGGCCGGTATCGGCGAGCACCGAGCGGGCCATCACCAGCCGGCTTGCGCATCGCTCGGGCATGCTCGACCAGTAGTACGGAAAGGTCATGATCGCGATGGCGAGGGCCCAGGCCCGCCCACGCAACCAGGTCAACTCCTCGACCTGCAAAGCTGAGCGGAACTTTTCGCGTCCGGCTGGATCGAGCAGTTCCCATCCCACCATCAGATCGACGGTGGGGTCGCCGACCGCAAGGCCACCGAAATCGAGCACCGCGACCAATCGGTCTTCGTGCACGAGCAGGTTCTCAGCGAGCAGGTCACCGTGGAGCCATCGCGGCGTAGTCACCTCGCTGGCACCGGGCATTGTCATTGCCTCTTCCCAGACCTGCAGGCACGCATCTAGATCAAGATGCAGGCCGTGCAGCGTGCGGCACTGACCAAGGTAATGCCGAATGATCTCGTCCATCGCCGCCAGCGGGCCGCCCCGATACCAGCTCAACGACGTGTCAGTCATCGCCGTGGTCGGCACGGTCACCTCGCCCAGGGCGCGCACGACACCCGCCAGGTCACGAGCAAGCCGATCGGTCGTCCCACCGGTATGGGACGGCGCGGCAGGTGTTTTTCCATCGATCCAGTGCACGATCGACCAAGACTCCGGGTACCCAAGGTCAGGCTCGCCAACACCCACGATCTCCGGGATCGACACCGTCAGCTCGGGCGCCATGTGCGGAACCCAACGCGCTTCCTTCGCGATGGTCTGCGACCCGCCGGGCTGGCGAGGCAACCGAACCAGGAAGTCATCACCGAGCCGGAAGAGCGCGTTGCTGGATCCCGAAGCGCGCATCCGCCGAAGGGGTAGCCCGGCGAATCGGGGAAAGTACCGATCAACCAACGCACGCACCAGTGGCTCGTCGATCCCGAGTTCATCCTCATGAAAGGTCACGGGAACATCCCACCGGGTACGAGCCACCATGTCGAGCGACTACCTACCGGACCTCCAGTGACCGATCATCGATCCCGTTACAGCAATGGCGGGACGGCCGCGATCGACTCTCACGGAGGGCCAGTTTGTCGCCGCATGCCGTCGCTTATCTGGAGTTGCTTTGCCTGTGTCGCCCTGAGGGGCGGTCTGCGGTTGAATGCGTGGTGCTCATGCTGGCCACGATGGCAGCAGCGGGTCAGGTGCTGTGCTTCGATTCCGCTTCCCGGCGTGGAGGCAGTGCCCGGCCGCCGTGTCCTGAGAACCCGTCAATCGCGGGCGAGGATGGACCATGCTGGTTACCCCAATGGTCTCCGATGGCACAAATGACGACACACAACGCAAGCGGCCGGCCTTGTTCGATGCGCACCTGCACATCATTGATCCCCGTTTCCCCTTGACGGCCAACCACGGGTATCTACCGCCGGCCTTTACCGTGCAGGACTACCGCAGCCGGACGAGGCATCTGAACGTCGTGGGAGGCGCAGTCATATCGGGCTCCTTCCAGGGTTTCGACCAGACCTACCTGCTCGATGCCCTTACCCGTCTCGGGCCCGGCTTCGTCGGCGTCACACAACTGCCAGCCTCGGCCACGACCGGTCAAATTGAATCCCTCGCCAGCGCCGGGGTGCGCGCGGTGCGGTTCAATCTGTTCCGCGGTGGCGGGGGGACACTGAACCACCTCACAGACCTTGCCCAACGGGTCCACGAGACCGCCGGCTGGCACACCGAGCTCTACCTCGACGCCCGCGACCTGCCAGAACTGGAACCCATCTTGACGGCACTGCCCCAGATCAGCATCGATCACCTCGGCCTGTCCCGCCATGGGTTTCCGGCCCTACTGCGCTTGGCCGAACACGGCGCCTACGTCAAGGCGACCGGGTTCAGCCGCGGCGACCTGGACGTACCCACCGCACTGCGAGACCTGGCACACGCCAACCCCTCAACGCTGATCGCCGGTACAGACCTGCCCTCCACTCGAGCACCCCGACCCTTCCGGGATGCCGATCTCGACCTGATCATCAACGTCCTCGGAGAACACCTCACCGCCGGGGTGTTACGCGATAACGCCTGCACGCTCTACCGGGTCGCACCCTGAGGCCTCTCGGCACGCGAGCACCCACGCTTGCCGTGCCCAACCGACCCGAGATTGTCTGCATCTGCGGCTCCACCCGATTCATGGACGAGATGAGCCCAGCGAACCGTGATCTGACTGTCACGGGTGTCATCGTCGTCGCGCCAGGTGTATTCCTGCGCACCGACGATCACGAAGCAGACGAGTTGATCATCACGAGCAGAAGGCCGCGCTGGACGTCCTTCACCTGGATGCTCCGTCATCGGCGTTTCGCCCAATGTCCTGTCCTGCAACCTGTGGGCGTTCTGGCGGCCGCCATTGTCGAATACGGCGCGCTCAGGTTATCCGCTCGTAAAGGAGGAGATCTCCATTGATGCCGGTGTTGGTGAAGCCGGCGTTCTCAAGGGTCTGTTGGGAGGCGGTGTTGCCCATGTCCGTGTCGGCGACGACGCGCAGGATTCCCTGCTCGCCAGCAAGTTCGACGAGGGCTCGTGCGGCCTCCGCAGCGAAGCCTTTCCCACGGGCGGATGGGGCGAGCCCATAGCCGATCTCGACTGTTCCGTTGCTCGGCTGACTCTTGAATCCGGTTCCGCCCACCGCCAGGCCGTCTGCGGTTCGGATGATCACGTAGTGACCGAAGGGTTGTTGGTCACCGAGCGCGATGGTCGCGCGCAGGAACATCGTGGCGGCGATGAGGTCGCCGTCGAAGGGAAAGTCGTCTGCCCATGCGTCTTGTGGGCCCGGTTGGCGGGCGATCATGCGTTCGGCCTCATCGGTAGTGATGGGGTGCAGGATCAATCGCTCCGTATGCAGGTCGGCCACTGGACCATCGCAACAGTCTCGCCTGACGCGTGCAACCACTTTTCACCCTCACGGGATGCCCGATCAGGGCGACCGCCGGGTCGGGTGGGCCATCTCGCGCGAGGCTGTCTACGGCGGGTGGCTGATTGTGGGGGCGCGCGGGTAGCGGGCGACCAGAATGTGTGTTGCTCCTTTGGGGCAGGGTCGTGGGCGCGAATCGAGCCTCGCGCGCAGATATCGCGCAGCGCGACGATTGCATTGGGGTATCTGGTGTGACGCGCAACACCGCACGTGGCGGGTCTGACGCAGGATTTGCTGGGGGTTCCACTGCGCCGTGTGGGCAGGGCCTAGGCCTCCGATTTTTTCAAAGCTGCGACTGAGCCCGATAGGAACAAGGTGGTGAGACCGGCGATATTGAAGGGGTAGCCGGGTGTTGTTGGTTTGCCCGGGATGGGAGGCGGTCACCAGTGCGGCACGCAGTTCAAGACGTGCGTTGACACTGACCTGGAAGAACAGATCCGGTCCAACAGCAGGGGTTCGAGCGGAGTTACTGCAGGCGCCCGAGAACACGGCGCATGCGCCGCGGCTTGCTAGGAGTTCAGACACATTCATGGCGGCGTCGTCGCCCGTAAACGTGGGGAAACTAATGAAGAAGCTCGCACTGATCGCAATGCCGTTGGGTCTGACCGTGGCGGGCTCCGTGATGGCATTGGCCACCACAGCCCAGGCCGCCCCGGCCCCGGCCGCCGAGTCGCACCCGGCGGGCTCAATTTTCGTACACGGCACCAGAGGAATGGCGCATTTCTGGTCGCGCAGCGACTGCGCGGCACACGCTTCATGGGAAGTCGCCCAGGTCAAGAGGTCCGGTAACGCTGCGCTTCTGCCGGAGTTGAACGTCGAGTCCAAGAATGGCGGCGATCTACGGTTCACCTGTTACCCGGTCCAAGGCGCGCAGTGGAGCTACCTCGTGGGGTACACCTCCACCACGGGTCGACCTATCGCCAATAACGACCGGTTCGTTGAGACCACCCACCGCGCCAGTTACGGACCAGGCAAGAATCCGGCTGATGCCGACAACGTCTGGTACTACAACCATCACGTCGACTCCAGAGGACCGTCAGCAACCCTGCGCAACTGCACAGGCTGGTTGCAGTGGTTCGGCAACCTGGTGGAGACCAACCCCCATACCCATCTGATCAGCGCCGACAACGCGTGTTTCGTGGCCCCGGGTCGGGCCGGGTATGACGTCTCTTACCTTGCCACCACCAAGACCGCCGGCCTACGGGGCGACACACCCACCCAGGTCAACTCGGCACCGATGCTGGACACGCTCGGATACGACTACGGGCAGGTAGTGTCCGGAGATTAACCCCGGCTAGGCCACGTCACTGACCACTCGGCACCGGTCACGGATCCTGAACCGGGCCACGTGCCGCGACGAGGTCGGATCGCCCGCGCAGTCCTGGTTATGCGAGGCCGGGCCATGGCTGAGGAGGCGGTGGACAGCAGCAAAAAACTTTCGTTGTTCTCCGGGCATCCTTCGCCCACGGTGGTGGCTCGACCCAATGACTACGGGATCAAGGTCGTGAAGGTCAAGGGTGAGTTCGTCTGGCACACTCACGAACGGCAGAACACCTGCGGGCTTCGGCGGAGGATCGACGTGGCGGGGTAGGGCGGGCCACCAGCCCGCCCAAGGAGTGCCTGACAAGGCACTGCGAGCGAAACGCCGAGCCCGCGACGCCCGCCATCCCGATCGATGACCGGTGTGCCGAACAGAAGTCTGGCTCCTGAGCGAGTCAACAGAATCACGTCAGGTGCAGCAACAGCCCACCCGTCTCGCACTCCCAAACCCCGGCATTCCATGCCCCGTGCTTGACCAGTTGCTTGCTGGTGGGTTCGGTAGAGATCACGTATGGGCGAACCTCTGCCCACTTCTTTATCGCCGCATCGCCTTCGAACCATTCGAATTGACCGCTGCTGTCCATCTCAAGAACCAACGGCGCACCTGAGGCCACAAGAGCATCGGCGACGCGGCGCTTGGCTTTGGTTCCCCGCCGGCTGTATCCACGCCCATCAGCACCGGTGATCATGCCGCGGTCACGATGATCATCATGTTGGGGTGGCCCGAGATCTTCACCCATGGCTGGACGATACAAGCCGGCACGGCCATAACCGGGTTGGCGACGACTCGCAAATCGAACGGGATCCGGCGACAGCAGCTGCAATTCGGGCCGTGCCGACGGGCGCTTCATACGGGACACCGTTTCGGGACGCCTCGGCACGAGGCGCGAGCAACTGCCTGTCGTCGCCGCATCACTCTCGTCTGAGGGGCCCGCAGGTAACGCTCTGGTCACATGACTCACCCTTCACCCTGGTCAAAGATGCGCCACGGTTTCGAGTTGTTGTGTCGCACGAGTTCGTATGACCACGGCTGGTCGGTTTCAGGTCCGTGAAATCCCTCGAAGTTGTTCAAGGTGACGGTCGTATCGACGTGGACGGTCTGCTCCCAGCCCGCCAACTCGGAGTTGGAAAGGTAGGTGGCTGCCCGGGGCCCAGGCATCACGGCATCGACGTGGTCGATCGTCACGTTCGTCATGTTGGGCGCATGAACGGTGAACCAATCCGCGCTGATGTCGCCACGGCTATCGGCCCCCATCCGAACGGACGCTGCGAAGTCTCGATCATTCAACGCGCGCACGTACGTCATCACGACGTCGACTGGCGACGTCTGCGCTGTTGGCATCACGTGCGAAGAACGCGGTTTTCCCCACAGCCACAGCCCACCGATCGAGACCGCAACGGTGAGAACGACCGCCAGCACCACCCTGCGCCACGTCATAAGCGAATTATCCCCACGGGGCATGATCTTTGGAATCAAATGCGTCCAACACGCCCAGGGACACAACAGAACCCGTTTCACTGCAGGATGGATGACAGGGACAGGACCGGCTTCCTGCCGAAGAGCGGCGATCAATCATCGGGCAGCCATCTCAGCCATAATCGACCTCACCCGACGCAGCCGGTCTCGCTCGACCATCCCTATGTGCTCGCAGAGTCGCTTTGGTCGGCCCCCCGCCGGAGTCGACGAAGTAGCAAAAAAGGGGGATCTCACGATCAAAATAACGACGAAGGCCGCAACATTCGCCACGCAGTACTCGACCGGATGATTTTCAAAGGGCACGGCGAAGGATGAAGCGATCTAGGACCGCGCGGGCCGATCGCAGAGCACGTCAACGCTGATGCCGGTGGCCGGCTCGGACCTAAAGAATTTTGGTGTCTGTGAGGGTCTTCTGAACGGCCTCGATGGAGACGTTGAGTCCGGCGGCGATAGCGGGAATGGATTGCCCGCGTTCACGGCGGGCGAGGATCGAGGCGCATTCCTCATCATCGAGTACTTGCCATCGTCCGCCGAGATAGCCGCGGCGACGGGCTGCTTCCAGACCGTTCTTGGTTTTGCGGGCGATGTCGTGGCGGCAGTCTTTTGACAGGGAGAGGGCTAGATCCAGGATCAGGGAGTTTTCCGTGTTTTCGTCGGCCGCGTTGGCATTAGCTGCGCTGACCTCAATTATCTTGACCGCAACGCGGCGTTGGAACCGGATCAGGCCGTTGAGCGCCATCGTCGCCTGCCCTTCGTTGACCAAACGTGTGAGGTGCGGTGGGTGAACGGTAGTAGAAAATGAATGGCTGAACGATCGTTTGGGCTGGGCTTGGCGGTATTTATGACACGCGTGGGCGCGTTTTCTTGAGGGCACCCGGCATGACGACCATGCCTCGTAAGCCGATCATTCTGTGGCTCTGCTGTGTACGGCCCGACGCGAGGCGCAGCGCGTGATTCTGTCCCACGCTCTGCCGATTGCACACAGCGGCGGCGTGCCTTGCAGCCGGATATTGCACCGAGCCCGACGAGCGGCTAGACAGTGGTGTGCCCCACGACCTCAGCGATCAGTTCGTTCATGTCCGCGGAGCAAGCGAGAACAACCTCAAGAACATCGACGTCGATCTGCCGCGCAACGCAATGGTCGCCTTCACCGGTGTGTCGGGCTCCGGCAAGTCCTCGCTCGCCTTCGGCACGCTGTACGCCGAGGCCCAGCGTCGCTACTTCGAATCGGTGGCGCCCTACGCCCGCAGGTTGCTGCAGCAGGTCGGTGCACCGCACGTACAGGAGATCACCGGCCTGCCGCCCGCGGTCGCGCTGCAGCAGCGGCGCGGTGCACCCAGTTCCCGCTCGACAGTAGGCACGCTGACCACCTTGTCGAACCTGGTACGGATTCTCTACTCGCGCGCTGGCACCTACCCCGATGGCATGGAACGGCTACTGGCTGAGGCATTCTCGCCGAACACCGCAGCCGGAGCCTGCGCCGAGTGCCACGGCCTCGGCGAGGCCCACGACGTCGCCGAGGACCTGCTCGTACCCGACCATTCGCTCAGCATCCGCGACGGTGCGATCGCCGCGTGGCCGGGCGCCTGGCAGGGCAAAAATCTGCTGCGGGTCACCAACACCGTCGGTATCGACGTCGACGTCCCCTGGCGCGACCTCCCCAAGAAGGACCGCGACTGGCTGCTCTACACCGACGAGCAGCCGCGAGTGCTCATCGACCGACGCGGAGAGCCCGACGACTCAACCGGCCGGGACTACTACGGCACCTTCTGGAGTGCCCGCAAGTACATCCGACACACGCTGGCCGACACCAAGAGTCAGATGATGCGGGACAAGGCGATGCGCTTCGTGCGCAGCGACACCTGCCCGGTCTGTGGTGGCACCGGGCTACGGGTGGATGCGCTGACGGTCACCGTACGAGGCCTGAACATCGGACAGCTGAGCGCGTTGTCGTTCACCGACCTGGTGGAGCTGCTCCGACCGGTGGCCGAACTGACCCATGCGGGCGCAGCGACGTCCTTTGCTGATTCCGGAGAAGTCACCGAGGTGGCGGTGCGCATCTGTACCGACCTCGTGGACCGCATCCAGGTATTGCTCGACCTGGGCCTGGGCTACCTATCGCTCGGCCGCAACTCCACCACTCTTTCCCCCGGTGAGGCGCAGCGACTTCGGATCGCCACTCAGCTGCGGTCGGGTCTGTTCGGAGTCGTCTACGTCCTCGATGAGCCGTCGGCGGGGCTGCACCCGGCGGATGCCGAACCACTGCTGGACGTGCTCGACAAACTCAAGAGCTCCGGCAACTCACTCTTCGTGGTCGAGCACGACCTTGACGTCGTACGCCGCGCCGACTGGATCGTCGATATCGGCCCCGAAGCGGGTGAAGGGGGCGGACACGTCCTCTACTCCGGCCCGGTCGCAGGCCTCGAGCACGTCGAGGCCTCGGTCACCGGTAGGTACCTCTTCGGCCGTGCGGAGCCACTTGCGCGCCCCCAGCGCACCCCGCACGGTTGGCTGCGGCTGAACGGAGTCAGTCGGCACAACCTCACCGACCTCTGCGTCGACATACCGCTGTGCGTGCTGACAGCGGTCACCGGAGTGTCGGGGTCAGGCAAGTCGACGCTGGTCACCCAGGTGCTCGCCGAGTTGGTGCGACAGCACCTCGGCCAGGCGGGCGAGGACCACGAGGACCACGGATTCGAGGTCGACGTCGACGACGCCACCGGCCTGGACGCCTTCGACCGACTCGTGCGGGTCGACCAACGCCCGATCGGTCGTACGCCGCGCTCCAATCTGGCGACCTACACCGGCCTCTTCGACGCCGTCCGCAAGCTGTACGCCGCGACGCCGGAGGCCCAGGCTCGTGGGTACGGCGCCGGTCGCTTCTCTTTCAACGTTGCAGAGGGACGCTGCGAGACCTGCCAGGGGGAAGGGTTCGTCTCGGTGGAGTTGATCTTCCTACCCGGCACCTACGCGCCCTGCCCAACCTGCCACGGAACGCGCTACAACCCGGAGACGCTGCAGATCGAATACCGCGGCAAAAATGTCGCTGATGTCCTCGCCCTGTCGGTCGAAGAGGCAGCCGATTTCCTCGCCGATGTGCCGACCGCCGCGCGCAGCCTCACCACGCTGCGCGAAGTCGGCCTCGGCTATCTGCGCCTCGGCCAGCCCGCGACTGAACTCAGTGGCGGTGAAGCGCAGCGGATCAAGCTTGCGACCGAGCTGCAACGCGCCCGGCGCGGGCACGCGCTCTACCTACTCGATGAACCCACCGCGGGACTACATCCCGCCGACATCGCATTGCTGGTGCGCCAGCTGCACCGGCTGGTCGACGCGGGCAACACCGTGGTGGTGGTCGAGCACGATCTCGACACGATCATCAGCGCGGACTGGGTCATCGACCTCGGCCCCGGCGGTGGGGACAAAGGCGGCTGTGTGATGGCCACCGGCACCCCGGAATCGGTTTCCCGCGCGGCAGCCAGCGCGACGGCGCCGTACCTGCTTGCTCGACTATCTCCCGATCGCGCTAGCTCGCCTGCCGATTCAGGTATTAAATGACCGCGCGCACCCCGCGGTGGTCGTCTGTGGATGGTGGGAGACCGAGCGTGTCGAAGATGGCCGAGATGTTCCGTGCGACGGCGTGCTCGGTCACGACGAGCTCCTCAGCGATGCGCGCGTTGCTCATGCCTTGCGCCATCAGTGCGAGCGTTTCTCGTCGACGTGGGCTGAGCCGGTCGATCGGGTTGTCGCGGCGTTGACGCCGGATCATGCTGTTCACCACCGAGGGTTATCACCGACCCTGTTGATGGCGACCTGGGTCTACGTGGCGGCTGCGTGCTTCACGACGTTCGTCAAGGCTTCAGAGACCGTGAAGTACAGCGTTGATTCGGCGTCCGTGGGCAGCTCACCGGCCGGTACGTACGCTGTCACAGTCGTTGGAATCGGCATTCTCTCGGCCAGCAACTGCACCGCTGGTACAAGTCCCCGATCGAGCAACGGTGCAGGCATGATTCCCGCGATCAGGTCGCGGAACCCGGCCAGGAGGCCGGTCATACCGTCGGCGATATCGACAGCCGACGCTGCCACGTCCGGGTCGGTGGCACTGCGACTCAGCCGTCGAGCCATCAGCCCCAGGAAGACGATGTGTTGCTGCGCCCCATCGTGCAGGTCGCGCGTAATTCTCCGACGCTGCACGTCTTCGGCCTGGAGCAGCCGTCGACGCGACCGGTACAACTCCGATTCACGGGTACGTAGCTCGGAGATCAACGCCCGTTGCTGCCTCGTTTGAACCCCAGATGGCCATCGGTCCGTCGCCGACCAGGAGGAGCGGTACCTGCAGAACCGTAGACGCTAGATAGCCGGCCAGGACGAGAAAACGCGCGAACCGTCCCCGCACGCGAGGCCGATGCGGTTGAGTGGGCGTCGCCGCCAGGCGACCATTCCGGCGGCCAGGTACAGCGCGGATGTACTTACCCACAGCAGTACCGGCCACGCGTGGGACCCCGCCGAACCGATCGAAAACGATGTGCCGGTCACCAGCAGGATGACGAAGAGTGTGCCGACGGGCGTCATCATCGGGTCAACCCGATGGAGCGGATGATGAGGTCGCCGATGATGAGGTCGTTGGGGATGTCGAGAACGAACGTCCTGGACCCGCCGGGGTTTCTGGTGATGGCGGATTGCATAGGCTGCTTCAGCTGCAGGATGCTGCTGGGCCGTGGCGGTGGTGACGTCCAGCCTGGGGGGTTTCGCGAGGAGAGTCCGACCTGCACGCAGGCCCTTGTGTTGCACCCGACGCGAAGCGCTCTATCAACGAAAGCATCGGACAGGAGACAGCTGCACATTTCGGGCACTGTCGCGGGCCCAAAGTGTGGACCTGGGTCTACAGACGCGCTGTCCGCGTTTCCCTAGCCTGGATGGTGTTCGTACTTCCGCCTCAGAAGGGACCGCGTCGTGCTGGGAGCTGGAGTACCACCCCAGGGTGGTGTCCGCGTTGTAGTGGCCGCGACCGCGGCGATTTCACTGGTCGGGGTAAGCCCATGCTCCACAGCCACCACTACTGCGTCGCCCACGAGCGCTGGCGCGAAGACCGCCACCAGCACACCGTCCCCCTCACAGGCCAGCAGCACCTCGGCCGCGACAACGGCCGGATCAGCGACGACAGCGAAGCCGTGTATTGCGCATGTCGCGCAGGTCATCGCCAGGAAACCGACCCCGCACACGACGAAGGCTGCATTGCCCACCGGTCTCATCGCCCGGCCTGACGTTGCTGCCACGGAGCCGTTAGGGCGGGCATCCGCCCCTGGCGTGGTGGTTCGTGTGCGGACACCGCACGGCACCTGGACCAACGCCTTCGGCAAAGCCGACCCACGACAGGTACATCGATGACCGTCATCATCGATACCCGTATCCGCTCGATCACCAAAACCTACACCGGCACTGTGCTGATGCAGCTCGCGCAGCGGGGCAAACTGTCGCTGGACGACACGATCGGTAAGTACGTGCCAGGGGTCCCCAACGGGGACAAGATCACGTTGCGTCAGCTCGCGGATATGACCAGCGGTGTCGCCAGTTACACGCAGGGCACCACCTTTACCGACACCTACTTCGCCAAGCCCCAGACGGTGTTCACCCCGCGGCAACTCCTGAAGGTTGGCCCCAGCGAGTCGCCGCTGTTCGCCCCCGGCGCGAAGTTCAACTACGCCAATACCAACAGCGCCCTGCTGGGCATGGCCGTCCAGAACGTGACCGGCCGGGCCCTCGAAGCGGCCTACCACCGACTCTCACCGATGACCCGCGCGAGCTGGTCTGCTCCTCCCCGGCCGTGCGCATCTTCGTCGCCCTGTCGACGGCGCTCGGTCACACCGTCACCCCGCCCCAGCAACATTGACATGGAGAAACCGTCATGAAACGCAGTGAATTTCTCATCGGCGCCGGCCTGAGCGTCGCCGCCGCAGCAGTCACGGGTTCCGCATCAGCGACAGAACTGGCGTCGCAACCGGCGGCCGGGAAACCTCGACCGCTACCCGTGGACACCCGCATCCGAGTCACGTCCCCGCCGAATCCAGGCACGGCTGTCGTGGAGTCACCCGCAGGCGGCGTCAGCGAAGCGCTGAGAATGCTGCCATGGCTGACCGGCTCGACACTGATAGCGAGCAGGGTTCCCGGCCTGGCGATCGCCGTGGTCCACCAGGGCAAAACGGTGTTCGCGCAGGGATACGGCGTCCGCCAGATCGGTAAACCCGGCCGGGTCGACACCCGCACCGTCTTCCAGCTGGCGTCGCTGTCAAAGCCCATCGGTGCCACCGTCGTGGCCAGGCAGGTCTCACGCTCGCAGGTGAAGTGGGACACGCCAGTGACGGCGCTGTTGCCCCACTTCGCCCTCGCCGACCCGTGGGTCACCTCCCACCTGACCATCGGTGACTGCTACGCCCACCGCAGCGGTCTGCCACCGGCAGCCGGAGACCTGCTGGAGGACATCGGGTACGGCCGGGACTACGTGCTGCACCACCTGCGGGACGAACCTTTGGCCCCCTTCCGTAGCTCCTACGCCTACGCGAACTTCGGGCTGACGATCGGTGCCGAAGCGGTAGCGCGGGCGGCCGGTATCGACTGGGACACCCTGTCCCAAAAGCAGCTGTACGGACCGCTGGGGATGACCTCGACCAGCTCCCGGTACCGCGACTTCATTGCACGGACCAACCGGGCCGCCATGCACGCGAAGGTCGGCAAACGGTTCCTACCGCTCTACCAACGCGACGCCGACCCACAGTCCCCCGCCGGCGGCGTCTCCTCCAACGTCATCGACATGGCCGCCTGGATGAAAATGGTCCTGGCCCAGGGCAAAATCGGCCACAACCAGTGGATCGAAACCACCGCCCTGCTGCCCGCCATCAGCGCCGAGATGATCCAACACCCGGCCAACGACGTACTGGCTCGGCCCGGTCAGTACGGCTACGGCTTCAACGTCGGGGTCCAACCCGGTGGTCGAGTGACGATGGGTCACTCCGGAGCCTTCGCCCAAGGAGTCGGCACCGCGTTGACCATGATCCCCAGCGCCGACATCGGCATCGTCGTACTCACCAACGGTTCGCCCGTGGGAGCCGCTGAATCGCTCATCGCGTCGTTCCTGGACATCGTGCAGTTCGGCTACCTCACCCGCGACTGGTGGAAGACCTACCAACCGGCCCTGGCCGGTCTGATGGACCCCGTCGGCGACCTGGTCGGTGTCAAGCCACCGAAGCACCCAGCACCGTCCGCACCCACGAACGCTGTGGTCGGCACGTACCGGAACAGCTACTACGGAACGGCGGTCGTGCGTCGGCACGGAGGTACCTTGACGATGGAGCTCGGCCCCCGGCACCGGTACACCTTCACCCTCAACCACTGGGACGGCAATACCTTCTCCTTCATACCGACCGGCGAGAACGCACCAGCCGGCTCGCTGTCCTCGGCCAAATTCGTGGTCTCCCACGGCAAGGCGTCTGCGGTGACCCTGCAGTTCTTCGACGCTCAGAAGCACGGCACCTGGACGCGCTGAGGCCGTTGCGTGGCCGGCATGGCTCGTTGGCCGGCCTGAGCGCCGTGGCGACCTCAGTACAGTGACGGCGTGAGCCAATCCCCCGTGACGTCCGTCAGCACCGGTCCTGAGCAAGTCTCCTGCCAGGTGCTGGTGCCCGCCGAAGCGAGCGTAATTTTCGACCTGGTAGCCGACCCGCACCGTCACCCCGAGCTCGACGGGTCGGGCACCGTCCGCGCCCGCGACGTCAAGGGCCCCGACCGGCTGTCGGTCGGTGCGAAATTTGGGGTGGGGATGAAAATGTACGGTATTCCCTACGCCATCACCTCGACCTGCACCGCACTCGAGGATGATCACCTCGTGGAGTGGCAGCACCCGATGGGCCACCTGTGGCGTTGGGAGTTTGAATCTGCCGGACCGGGCATGACGATGGTCACCGAAACGTTCGACTACTCGACCACGAAGATCCCCGCGGTCATCCGTTTGACGAAAACCGACCAGAAGAACAAGGTCGGCATCACCAAAACCCTTGAGGCACTGGTCGCACGCTTCGCCTGACGTCCCGACAGCTGTACCTGTTGCCCGGGTGACCTCGAGCCTCGCAGTCCCGGGTCACGAGCAGGTGCGACCACGCGACGGTCGCTTGTGCCTGCTGGCGCATCGGATGCAGGTCGTCGCGCGGGGCAGCGCTGCAATCCGTTCTGCAGCGATCTGCTCGCCGCACATCTCACAAGCGAGAGTTGACGTCGGCCCGTCATTGTCATCTGTCGGTGTCACATTTCGAACGGTACGCGAGAGCAGCACGAGACCGGTTGCTCCCCCATGCCGCAGCAACCGGTCAGCCCAGGCCGGTCGGCATCCGGTTGGCGAAGTCGGTGTCTGACTCGAAGGTCGACCCGACACGCAGCACCAGCGGCTCGTCGAACGGTCTGCCGATGATCTGAATGCCGATCGGTAGGCCCTGCCTGTCGAATCCGCACGGCACCGACAGCGACGGCAGCCCGGTGAGGTTACCTGGCGCCGATGTGATGACGTACGCGTTGATCGCCGAGTCCGCACTGCCGTCAGACCACCGCACGGTCGGGTCGTCTGCGCGTACCGCTACGGCGGGGAGGGTCGGCGCGAGCACCGCGTGGATGCCGTAATCCTGGAACATCTGTCTCCAGCCCTGCTTGATCAGCTCGCGGACGCGCTGCGCGCGGATGTAGTCGGTCGCGTACAGCAGCTCACCGGCCTCCAACAGTGCCCGCACGTCGGGCTGATAGAGGTCGGCCTTCGCGCGCAGAGTGCCCTGGTGGTAGCTGCTCGCCTCCGCCACGAACAATGCGTACTCGGTGGCTAGGTAGGTCTGTGACAACGGAAGCTCGACCTGGCGAATAGTGGCGCCCGACGACTCGAGCACCGTGAGGGCGGCCCGGAAGGCGGCCTCGACATCCGGCTCGATGTGGTCGAAGAAGTAGTTGGTCGGCACCCCGAGCGTCATGTGCTTCACCCCGTTGCCCAACCCGGTGGTGTAGTCGGGCACCGGTACATCCAAGCTCCCCGGATCACGCGGGTCGTAACCCGCGATGACCTGAAGCAGCTCCGCGGTATCGAGAACGGTCCGAGCCATCGGGCCGGCGTGGTCCAGCGCCCAACACAGAGGCGTGACACCGTGTCGGGATACTCGCCCGAACGTGGGCTTCAGCCCGGTAATGCCATTGAGTGCTGAGGGGATCCGGATGGATCCTCCCGTGTCGGTGCCGACCGCCCCGAGCACCATCCGGGCAGCCAATGCGGCACCGGAGCCACCACTGGATCCACCGGGTGTACGCGTCAGATCCCAGGGGTTGTGGGTTGTCGGGGTCAGGACGCCGTAGGCGTACTCATGAGTGTGTGTCTGGCCGATCAGGACGCTGCCCGCTGCGCGTAACCGTGCCGAGACGGCCGAGTCCGAGGCTGCGACCCGCCCCGCCCTGGTCTGTGAGCTCGACGTGGACAGGACGCCTTGCGTGTCGAACAGGTCTTTGACGCCCATCGGTATCCCGTGCAGTCGGCTACGCGGCCCCGATATTGCGATCTCGGCCTCGGCGATCCGAGCGGATTCGCGAGCCTGATCGAGAGTGAGTGCCGCAAACGCGCATACCTGAGTCTCGTGGCGTTCGATCTGCCCGATGACCGATTCCGTCAGCTCGACCGGGGAGAGCTGCTTGGCCGCGATGGCGTCGGCAGCGGCGCTCAGGGTCAGCTCGTAGGACTCCATCACGTCCACCGCGGGTCGAAGGTTGCAGCCAGCGCTGTGTCGCCGAGCTCGACCTCGTACAGCTGGTCGATCAGCCCTTGAACTCCCTGGAGTACGTGCGCTGCGCCGGCTATCCGCTCCTCCGCCAGCGGCAACCTGGCGTGTTCCGCGAGCGCGCGGGTCAGCTCAGTGGTTACTGGTGGTCGGGAAGTATCCATGCCGAGCCTCTTAACGTCCAGGTGTGGGATACCCACCGACCCTAATACCCACCGGCAACCGTCGACAGGGATCTGACCAACCGTGGCTGAGTCCGCGGATACTGAGATGGTGGACACCCAAACCGGATCGGCTGTCGTCGTAGCCTGCTGTCAACTTGCCCCCACCCTTGGTGATCCAGCCGCCAACCGGGAATGTGTGGCAGACGCGGTGACCGAAGCGGTCGTCTCGGGCGCCCAGATCATCGTGCTTCCGGAGCTGATGTCCAGCGGATACATGTTCACCGACACCGCTGAAGCGGCAGCCAGTGCGGAAACCGTTGATGGAGAAACCTTGGCCCTGTGGGCGCGTCTCGCTCGCGAGCATGCGATCGTGATCGTCGGCGGATTCTGCGAACTGGGGTCCGACGCAGAGGTCTACAACAGTGCCGCACTCCTCGACCCGGACGGCCTGCGCGGGACCTACCGGAAAGCACACCTGTGGGACGCCGAACGCTTCATCTTCACCCCTGGCGGCCAAGCACCACCCGTGTTCGACACCAGATTCGGTGCGATCGCGATGATGATCTGTTACGACCTCGAATTTCCCGAATGGGTTCGGCTTCCGGCGCTGGCCGGTGCCCAGCTGCTCTGTGCCCCGGTCAACTGGCCGGCCTATCCCCGCCCGGACGGCGAACGCCCCGCGGAAGTCGTCAGGGTGCAAGCCGATGCCGGCGCGAACCGGATGTACATCGCTGCCTGCGACCGAACCGGCCCGGAACGTGGCGCCGAATGGGTCGGCGGGTCGGTCATCGTCGACGCCGACGGGTGGCCCCTTGCCGGCGGATCCGCGACCACCGAGGCCATCACCACGATCGCTGAATGCCGCCTGGCCGATGCTCTGGACAAGAACATCGGCCAGCACAGCAACGTCCACACCGACCGCCGACCGGATCTGTACGATCACTTCGCGCGCCGCGGCTGACGAGCAGCAGTCATCAAGTGCGCCGGGTGGCGTCGGTCCTCAGGGCACGACACTGGCTAGGTTGGTGGAGCAGGTCCATCATGAGAGCTGCGCTGCGCCGGTTGAGCGGCGTTCCACCACCAACGCACGTCCGAACGAGGTAACCACGGTGTCAGCACTTCATCTGTCGCGTCGCGATCTGGACTTCCTGCTGAATGAGTGGCTGCAGGTGAACGACCTGCTCGAGCGGCCTCGTTTCGCGGATCACTCGGCGGAGACCTTCGCCGCGGTCCTGGATCTGAGCGAAGACATCGCGGTGAATGAGTTTGCGCCACACAACAAGGCCTCGGACAGCTGCGAGCCGGTGATGTCAGCAGACGGTTCGGTCCAGCTGATTCCACAGATCAAGCAGGCGCTCGATCGCTACAACGAGTCCGGTCTGCAGGCGTCATCCTTCCCCGTGGAGCTGGGCGGTATGCAGCTGCCCGAGACAATCCGCACCGCCTGTGCCGCCTGGCTGGCAGCCGGAAACGCGGCCACCACC
>JALYUK010000186.1 GCA_030853805.1 Actinomycetota bacterium
GTTGCTGGTGAGTTGACCATTCAGCTCCGCGACGGGGACGTCAGGCTCAGCGCCGGCCAGCTCTTCGTCGTACCGCGCGGGGTCGAGCACTGCCCCATCGCAGACGGAGAAGTCCACGCGCTGCTCATCGAACCGACGGGAGTCATCAACACCGGCGCTGCGGGCGGTGCCCTCACCGCTGCCTACGACGACTCACTGTCGTAGCTCACGGTCACTGTCGTAGCTCCCGGCGCGGACCGACTTCCTGCAACCCGATACAGCGACGGTTGGGCCGATCCGCCGACCCGCTGACCCGCCGTCCCGTGGGCGCAGGGTCCTGCGGTCAGTGGTGGTGTTCGGCCAGTTCGCGGCAGTGCAAGCACATCGTCGCGCGGGGGAATGCTTGCAACCGCGCGACGCCGATCGGGTGGGTGCATGACTCGCAGGTTTCGTACGTGCCGTCCTGGATGCGTTGCAGGGCGGTACTGGTTTGCTGCAGGAGCAGCTGTTCATTGGCCAGAACGACGGCCTCGTGTTCGGTCCGCGACATGCGATCACCGACATCTGCGGGGTCCCCACCGGCCGGTGATGATCCAAGGTCGGTGATGGTATCGGCCCGAGTCGTGGACAGCTGCGCACTGAGCCGAGCAAACTCTGAGCTCAGGTACGTTTTCGCCTGCGCAAGATCAGCCGTGCTCATGCGGCTCGGGGCGCTGTTGCCGGTACGGGTCACGCTGTGCTCCATTTCAAAAACGTGGAAGGGGCCAAGGCAATCTGGGCACGGTACCGCCCCGCAGCACAAGCGCCACCGGCTGCCCCCGGCAGTGGTGGGCACCTCTATTACCTTCGTGGGTTTACCCCTTCTACTGGGGCTCGAATCGACCACGTTCGCGCAACGTCTCCCCACCACCAACCGTTAATGGTGAGCACCTCGAAGGTGAGAAGCTCCATGACGCTCTGGTAGGACCTAGACCTCAGATGGTCAGCTGTTAGGCATGGTGTCCCGGATGCGCTCTGCGGGACTTGGGGCTCATGCGACTGGGGTACCGCCGACAGCGTCGAGTGCTGCCCGGATTCGTCCTTGGGTGGTAATTAGCCGCTGGATCATGCCCGGCAGTCTTCACGGGTGCTCACGTCGGCGTAGTCGGAGACGGTGATCCGCACGGCCTTACGGCCGGGCATTGGGTCGTGCGTTGCCTCGACCTAGAGCGCGGTCGAACAGATCTTTCTTGGCCCTGTAGGGCTTGACTTGGCAGAGTTACCTGTCTGGGTCGGTGACGGTGTCTAGGGGATGGCCTTGCGCCAGTTGGAGTACGCGGCGGGTGGTGTCTTGGCACCAATGGCACTAGGCGGGGCTTGCCATCCAGGTCACAGTTGCGGATGTCCCTGAGGCAGAGGAGCCCCCATGTCCGTGTCCGGCCCTGCAACGTTGAACGTCACGTATGAAGATGACCCGCGCGTCGTGGCGGAAGCAGCCGTTGATGACTACGCGAACCACGTCGTCCCGCTGTCGGCGCGGATGGGGCGTGGTTCTCTCTCTATGGCGTGGTATGGCGTCGCTTCAGCAATCTTCTATGTCGTCACCGGAGCGGCCGTGGCGTCGGCCTACGGTACAAAGCAGGCGACTATCGGGCTTGTCCTCACCATCGTGGTGTACAGCGCCATCAATTACGTCATCTCGTCGGCAGCCGCGGAGACCGGGCTCAGCGTGGCAATGTTCTCGCGCAGCATGTTCGGGCTCGTGGGTGCGGCGTTGGCAACGCTAATTTTCGCGGCCACAGCGATCTACTACTTCGTGTTCGAGGGTTCGATCATCGCAGTCGCGGCCCAGTTTCAGTTCGGTGGGAATCTAAAGGTCTGGATGGCCGCGGTGTGCGTGATCGGCCTGCTGTTGATCATGCGAGGAGTCTCGCAATGGATGGACAAGTTCAACGGAATCCTATTGCCGTTCTATGTCGTTGGGATCATTGGTGCGGTGATCTGGGCGATCGCCAAGTATGGTTACTCCAGTAACTGGTGGAACGTTCATGGCTCGGTGAGCACGGGTGCGGTACCCGGCTGGCTTGCAGCGTTCATCACCTACATGGGCGTCTGGGTCCTCATGATGTTCACGATGGACTTCGCCCGGCTCGGCAAGCCTCAGGACCGCAAGTTCCTCGGCTGGGTGACGTTCGGGCCTGTCTTTTACACTTTCGCGTTCGGGCTGACGGCATTCGTCGGGGTGTTTCTCGCCAACACGGTCCCGGTACCGAAGACCGGATTCGGTGAGGCGGGCGCGGCGATTGCCATCGTGCAGCTGATGGGATTCCTTGGCGTTCTGGTTATTTTCGTGACACAGGCACGCATCAACACGGCGAACCTGTATCTCGCTTCGTCGAATCTGGAAGCGTTCGTGGCGCGCGTGTTTCGTGTCCGTCTACCGCGGACTGTCTGGTCGATCGTTGCTGCAGTGATCTGCTGGGTGTTGATGATCTGGAATGCCGTCCTCAGCCATGTGCTTCAGGCACTGGCGTATCAAGGGGTTTTCATTACTGCGTGGGTCACCATCGCGTTGGTCCACATCGCGTACACGCGAAAAACAGGCACGAAGGTGGAGTTCCGCCCATGGCGGATTCCGGCTGTGAACCCCGGTGGTATGACCGCTTGGTTCAGCGCAGTCGTTGTCGGCATCTTCTTGCTTGAGAAGAAGGGTCTGGACCCGTCGTTGGTGCAGCTTGCGCCGCTGGTGACAGTGGTTATTTCTGGCGTTGTGTACGCGGTATCGCTGGCCATTGTGCGTCCGGCTACCCGGCGCCGTGCGGCTGATCCTGCACATGAGGTCGAGGATCCTTGGGAGGCACGCATCCGTTGTGGGTCCTGTGACCGCTCGTATGTGGCGGTCGAGATGGATCGACGCGTGGACGGTGATCAGCAGCCGGCGTGTGCATCATGCGCGCAAGTCAGCTCAGCTGGCTGACCTGCACCGCGCTCTCTCTCGACGTGGGATCGCCAAGCAACCATCGACGCTAGGTTTGTCCTAATGTCCATGTCTTTGTCCGACGCCGACACTCCACACGAGTTGTTGACCCGTCTTAGCTGCGGTGTGAGCGGGTGGGCGATCTTGCTGGATCCGAATGGATTGATGGAAATCGTCCAGCCACCCGAGGCTCTGAGGCATCTGCCCGTCGTGCAGTTGGAGTGCGAAAGGGTATCGCGCCAGCACTACGGCTCGTCGTCGTGGGGCGATGACCGCATCCGTGCGGTCATCCATTCGGTGATGCGCGGTGGCCGCGTCTATGGCTACCTCGCGGTGGGGTCCGATCGCCACATAGCGTCCGCCGAGATGGACGCAGCCGTGAGCCTGGCCCTCAACCTTCTTGCGTTTCAGATCGATAAATCCAACGCTGTGCGGCGTGCCGAACGGTCCTTCAGGTCCGCGATTGTCCAGCTGATGCTGACCGGGCTACACCATGAGGCTGAACTGGCTGTGCGGCGTGCTGATATTGCTTTACCTCGCGGCATGGTCCGGGTCGCCATGGTTTCGCATGTCGACGGAGTTGCATCCGCGCCCGTCGATCGGATTATTGATCTGGTTGACCACGATTTACCTCTTGCGGTCGCCAACGCGTTATGCGGTCAGGACGATGCTGGTGGCCTGGTGATTGTCCTGTCAGCGGTCGAGGGTGACGTGATGGCAC
>JALYUK010000202.1 GCA_030853805.1 Actinomycetota bacterium
GCTTAGGAGTACGCCACTCGACGCCGCTCTATGCCTGTCGATCCGGCTGTGGATAACTCGCGGCGGTGCGTTGCGTAAATGTCACGCTGCCGCATGGTCTCTTCAAGCACCATCAGTCCGTCACCGATGTCTTTCGCCACTCATATCGGCTCGGCGGACGCTGCTGCCGCCCATGCGGTTCCGATCGTCGCAGTGGCCTTGAGGAATGCGGTTCCTGGGCCGGTCGACCTGGGCGCAGAAACCGCAGCGACGAGATGGGTAAAGGTGCGACGCGGGTCGTACGTCGCTGCGGCGGCCTGGGCAGGGTTGCCCTCCGACGCGCAATTGCTCGTGCGAGCGCACGCCGTCGCGAAGGACGGCGAGACAGCGCGCTTGTTCTCCCACTGCACTGCTGCCCGCGTATGGGGCCTGCCGATGATCGGACGCCCGGAGCCGAAAGTGGAGGTGTTGGTCAGCGACGGTAGAACCGGTCGCACACCAGGGGTGATCAGAAGGCGGACACAGAATCTACCCTCAGGACAGCTGCTGCACGGATTGTGTGTCACCGGCGCAGCACGAACTGCGGTCGACCTCGCCCGAGTGCAGTCGCTCGCATCCGCAGTCAGTGTGTTCGACGACGTACTCCGACGGCGTTTGGCGACCCGTGATGAATTACCTGCACAGGTGAACGCGGTGCCACGCGGTGGGCGGGGCCGTCGGCAGGCGGGCCTGGCAGTTGCGTTGGCCGACCCCGCCAGCGAATCCGCCGGAGAGTCGCTGAGCCGGGTGCGCTTGTGGGAGGCCGGCTTTGCCCGGCCATCGCTACAGGACAACATCTTTGATGCACGAGGCTTCGTCGGGCGGGTAGATATGTTCTGGGAGGAGCTGGCTGTGGTGGGGGAATTCGACGGCCGGATCAAGTATGCCGTCGATCAATCTCAGTCCAGTGAGCAAGCCGCAGAAAACCTCTGGCGGGAGAAGCTGCGCGAGGATCGGCTGCGCGCGCTCGGGCTGACTGTCGTTCGATGGACCTGGGACGAGGCACTCCATGCAAACGCCATGCTCAGCAAACTTCGGGTAGCGGGCGTTCGCAATGGACACGAGACGCAGTGGCCGTCCTGGGCACCGCCGAGTGGCGTAGGTAACGTCCCAGTGGCGTACTCATAAGTGGTGCACTCGAAATATAGGTATGCCACTCGGGGGAGGGGTCAGGGGGTGGTGCGGGCGGCGACGATCAGGTTGATGTCGTGACCGGACAATTCGCGTCTGGCCTCGGCGTCCAGTTCTGCGTCGGTGACCAGGGTGTGCACCTGGTCCAGCGTCGCGATGGTCGATAAGCCGATAATGCCCCATTTGCTGTGGTCGGCGACCACGATGATCTTCTTCGCCGACTTGATGAGGGCCCGATTGGTCTGGGCCTCCTGCAGGTTCGGGGTCGTCAGCCCTGCTTCCAGGTCGATCCCGTGAACACCGAGGATCAGCGTGTCGACGTGGGTGGTGGCCAGCATCGCATTGGCCACGGGTCCGGCCAGCGCGTCCGACGGAGTGCGCACCCCGCCGGTCAGCACCACGAGCTGGTCATCGCGCGTCGGGTCGTACAGCAGTTCCGCAGCGCGCGGAGAATTCGTCACGACCGTCAGGTGCTGGATCGCCCGCAACTCCACTGCGACGGCGTACGCCGTGGTGCCGGCAGAGAGTGCGAGGGAACTTCCCGGCGGGATCAACGACGCTGCCGTGCGGGCGATCTGGGACTTCTGGACCGGATTCATCTCCGACTTCACGCTGAAGCCGGGCTCGTCGATGCTGCGGTCGGCGAGGGTTGCACCGCCATGGACGCGATGCACAAGTCCCTTCTCGGCGAGGGCCTCGATATCACGGCGGATCGTCATATCGCTGACACCGAACTCGTGGACGAGGTCAGAGACTCGCGCACCACCGTCCCGCTCGACGGTGGTGAGGATTACTTCCTGTCGTTGGCGCGCGAGCACGATTGACCTCCTTGCGCTGCCCTGCCTGCCGGACTCTACCCGCGAGGGTGGTCATCGAGTGCGGTCAGCCTTGGCACAATGACGCCCATGGCTTTCCAAGCGCCGACCCGGCCACGCATCCTGTCCGGGATGCAGCCCACGCACGATTCACTGCATCTGGGGAACTATCTCGGGGCGTTGGTCAACTGGCAGACGATGCAGGCCGACTACGACGCATTCTTCTGTGTGGTCGACCAGCACGCGCTCACCGGCACCCCCATGTCGCCGGCGGAGTTGCTGCGTCGTACCAGGGTCACCGCCGCGCAGTACATCGCCGGTGGCATCGACCCGGCCCAGTCAGCGGTTTTCGTCCAGTCCCATGTGCCGGAACACTCGCAACTCGCCTGGGTACTCAACTGTCTGACCGGCTTCGGTGAGGCATCGCGGATGACCCAGTTCAAGGACAAGTCGGCCAGGGGTGGTGCCGAGTCCTCCAACGTGGGGTTGTTCACCTACCCGATGCTGATGGCTGCCGATGTACTGCTCTACGACGCGACGGCGGTGCCTGTGGGCGAGGATCAGCGCCAGCACCTGGAGCTGACCCGCAACCTGGCTCAGCGGTTCAATGCGCGCTTCGGCGAGACATTCGTGGTTCCGCAGGCCCGCATACCGGCTGGTTCGGCGAAGATCATGAGCCTGGTGGAACCCACCTCGAAGATGAGCAAATCCGCGCAGAACCAGAACGGCAGTCTCTGGATGCTCGATGAGCCCAAGGCGAACGTCAAGAAGCTCAAGGCCGCCATCACCGACACCGACAACGCGGTGCGATTCGACGCCGAGGCCAAGCCCGGTATCGCGAACTTGTTACGTATTCACGCGGCGCTGTCCGGCGACGACATCGACACGCTGGTGAACCGGTACCCGGGGGAGAACAGGTACGGGGCGTTGAAGGGTGACGTGGCCGACTTGGTCGTTGACCTCCAGGCGCCGTTCCGTGCCCGGGTGCAGGAATTACTGGCCGACCCGGCCGAACTGGATTTGATACTCGCGAACGGTGCTCGGCGGGCACGCGAGGTCGCAGGGCCGGTGTTGGCCCGTGCCTACGAGGCGGTCGGCTTCTTGGCGCAGGTCTGAGGTGATTCAGACCATCGGCATCTCGCTTGCAGTTCCGCAGCCGTGGGACGGGCAGCTGCGCGAGGCACGCCGCCGCGCGGGTGACCTGCAAGCGGACAGCGTGCCCCCGCACGTCACGTTGCTGCCGCCCACCCCGTGCTCCGATGTGGACCGGGAAGCCCTGCACGAACACCTACTCGCGGTGGCAGCGCGCCATTCGGCATTTCGGATGACCCTGTGCAGCACCGGAAGCTTTCGTCCGACGTCCGACGTGGTCTTTGTCGCGCTCACGCAGGGCGGTGAGGAATGCGCGCAGATCGAGGCGGACGTGCGTGCCGGGCCGGTCACGAGAACGCTTCAGTTCCCCTATCACCCGCACGTGACGATTGCCCACGATGTCTCCGCGCGGGGACTGGACGACGCGATGGCGCAGCTCGCAGACTTCGAGGCCTCCTTCGAGGTTGTGGGTTTCGAGCTCTACGAGCACGGCAGCGACGGTGTCTGGCGGGCAGTCGACCACTTCGAATTCGGGCCGTCGGACTGATCAGTTCGCCCGGCGCAGGCCACTTTGTAGTAGGTGAGGCGCACCTAACCGCTGACCCACAGCAACCGGGCAGTAATCTCACATGGTGGCAACTTCTACGCTCCCCGACCGGCGCACGGGGAAGACCGGCAGCAGCGTCTTCCTAAAGATTTTGATGGCGGTCACCGGCACGATCTTCGTGCTGTTCGTGCTCGCGCATATGTACGGGAACCTCAAACTCTTCCAGGGTCACGACGCGTACAACGAGTACGCCGCAGGTCTGCGGACACTCGGGACGCCGGAGTTGCCCAGGCACGGACTGCTCACCATCGCTGAAGTCGTCCTGGGTGTGAGCGTGATCGTGCACATCTACTGCGCGATCACCCTGTGGAAGCGCGCCAAGGCCGCGCGACCGCAGAACTACGCCATCAGGAACTCGCGGGTCGCGACCGTCTCCTCGAAGTGGATGCGCTGGGGTGGCGTCGCGCTGCTGCTGTTCATCATCTGGCACCTGATCGAGTTCTCGCTGTTCAAGATCAATGTGGGCTCCGGCGGTCAGGGAGCCAACATCACTGAAGATCCGTTCAAGCTGGTCACGCAGTCGTTCAAGGTGTGGTGGCTGACGCTCATCTATCTGCTGGCGATGGGCGCATTGCTGATGCACCTGCACCACGGCATCTGGAGTGCTTCGCAGACTCTCGGGTTTGCTGACTCACCAGCCGCACGTCACCGCTGGAAAATCGGCGGTCTGGCCATCGGCGCAATCGTCGCCGTGGGCTTCATTCTCCCGCCCCTGTTCATTCTCTTCGGCGTCATCAAGTAAGGGCTGCAGATGTCTGATCTCATCAATGACCTGTATCGCGAAGGCGACCCCATCGTCGACACCAAGTGTCCGGACGGGCCGATCGACAAGATGTGGACGGAGGCGAAATTCGAGAACAAACTGGTCAATCCCTCCAACCGGCGCAAGCTCTCGGTGATCATCGTGGGCACCGGGCTGGCGGGCGGTGCTGCAGCGGCGACGCTGGGTGAGGCCGGTTACCACGTGAAATCCTTCTGCTACCAGGACAGCCCGCGTCGAGCGCACTCGATCGCGGCGCAGGGTGGTATCAACGCCGCCAAGAACTACGCCGACGACGGCGACTCGGTCTACCGACTCTTCTACGACACGGTCAAGGGTGGGGACTACCGCTCGCGGGAATCCAACTCCTACCGGCTGGCCGAGGTCAGCACGAACATCATCGACCAGTGTGTCGCGCAGGGTGTGCCGTTCGCTCGTGAATACGGCGGTCTGCTGGACAACCGCTCCTTCGGTGGTGTGCAGGTGGCCCGCACCTTCTACGCTCGTGGCCAGACCGGTCAGCAGCTGTTGATCGGTGCCTACCAGGCCATGGAGCGGCAGATCGCAGCCGGCACAGTGGAGGCGTTCACCCGCCACGAGATGCTCGAGGTCGTCATCGTGGACGGCAAGGCACGCGGCATCATTGCCCGCGACCTGGTGACCGGGGAGATCGAAACCCACCTGGCAGATGTCGTGGTGCTCGCTTCCGGTGGTTACGGCAACGTCTTCTTCCTGTCAACCAACGCGATGGGCTGCAACACCACCGCGACGTGGCGCGCGCACCGTAAGGGCGCCTACTTCGCGAACCCGTGCTACACGCAGATCCACCCGACCTGTATCCCGGTCTCCGGCGACTACCAGTCGAAGCTGACCCTGATGAGCGAGTCGCTGCGCAACGACGGCCGTATCTGGGTGCCGAAGAACCGCGACGACTGCGACAAGAACCCGCGCGAGATCGCCGAGGAAGACCGCGACTACTACCTCGAGCGCAAATATCCCGCGTTCGGAAACCTGGTCCCCCGCGACATCGGCAGTCGGCAGGCGAAGGTGGTCTGCGATGACGGCCGTGGTGTCGGTCCGAAGGTCGGGGACTTCCGCCGTGGTGTCTATCTCGACTTCGCCGAAGCCATCCAGCGCCTCGGCCGGGCGCAGGTGACCGCGAAGTACGGCAACCTCTTCGACATGTACGAGCGGATCACCGGTGAATCGCCGTACGAGGTGCCCATGCGGATCTACCCGGCGGTGCACTACACGATGGGCGGACTCTGGGTCGACTACGGCCTCGAGACCACGAT